>NZ_JASHIV010000033.1:0-33728 GCF_030733525.1 Bacillus sp. MMSF_3328
ACATTCTAACCAGATTAACCTACGATGTTACGAGTAGGAGCTAGTTTCGTTCATGATAACTCGCGCTTGCGCGCTGTTGGGTCTCAACATTTCCGCTGCAATCCCGCAGGACGTTGAATCTTCTTCCTGGAATCTGCATCGCACGAAGAAAATGAGCATGCATTTTATGAGGAGTCTTCGTGCCTTCCGTTCCGGTCAGCAGGGCTTTGAGAAAAAGATTCCTAAGCAACGACACCCCTAATTGGTTTCTTCATCCGTTGTTGTGTTCTTAACTTGGGCTGATGGTTTCCGTTCCAGACACTTCGCTTTCCGCGGGGCGGCGCTAACAGGAAAATGGGCAACTTCGCTTCGCTTAACCGGAGATTCTCCGCTTATTTACACCCATCCGTGCCATATTCAGCCGTCTAAGAGGAGAATCTCCGCTTATTTTGAGGCTTGCTGCTCAAATCGGATAATATTATACTTCTTTTCTCCAAAAAGCCTTCCATCACTAAAATGTCCCATTAACTGAATAAGCCTCCATATATAATAACCTAAATGTAAACTGTCCCTTTTTATATTCAAATACAATAATCTTTACATAAAAACTTTATAAAAACAATTCAGCCAATAATTCCAGATTCCTTGCTCTGTCCTTGAAACTATAGGTATTATTGATGGCCATGATTTCATCGGTACCGTATTTTTCACTGATCTTGAGGAGCTGATTTCTCACTTTTTGAGGATTGCCTATGACCATTCTGCTTCGGTTGTGCTGAATCTTTTCTTTTTCGGCTGCCGTCAGGGTTCTTTTTTGGGCTTCCTCTGGTGAGATGATTCTTGTGTCGGCTCCTTTTTCGATGTCCAGGAGCCAGTGGTCCTGACTGGCTGCGAGGTGTTCGGCTTCTTCGTTAGTCGGCGCGCAGATGACGAATACACAGACGTTTGCCGAAGGCCCTTTCAGCATAGCAGACGGCTGGAAGTGACGGTAATAGTATTGGAATGCTTTTTCCCCGTTTGCCGGTGTGATGAAGTGCCCATAGGTAAATCGCATGCCGTTTTCAGCTGCCGCTCTAGCGCCGCGTTCGGTAATCCCCAATAGCCATAATTCCGGCAGAGTTTGCAGATCCGGGTAGGCTTTTACCTCCCTAAAAGGATGGTTATCAGGCAGAGTGTTGGTTAAAAAGCCCTGGAGATCTCTCAGCTGGCCGGGGAATTCATTCATGCTCCTCCTGATGCCGTCTGTCAGAGCCAGTCTTGTGTCTGCACCGCCGCCAGGTGACCTGCCGATACCGAGGTCAATCCTGCCCGGATACAGAGCTTCCATCACTTTAAAGGTCTCTGCAACTTTATACGGGCTGTATTGAGGTAGGAGGACCCCTCCAGAGCCTACCCGTATCCTTTTGGTTACTGCTGCTATATGGGAGATCAGGACATCTGGTGAAGATCCTGCCATCCCATTGGAATTGTGATGCTCAGCGGTCCAAAAGCGGGTGTATCCCAGATTATCGGCAATTTGCGCCAAGTGGGAGGTTTGCTTAAGTGCATCTCCCGGAGAATCTCCTTTTCGAATGACAGCTTGATCCAGTACGCTTAGTTTCATACTTCATCCCCTCTTTTAAATGAAAAACCCGCTGCACCATCCACAGCGGATTATTATAGCATTTGTTCAGCAATCAGTCTGTATGAATGCAGCCTGTCTTGATAGTCGGTTGTCAGAGTGATGATCATAAGTTCATCTGCCCCTATCCTGCTGGCCAGGCTTTCAAGCTGTTCAGCAGCCTGAACAGGATTTCCGATGATCATTTTTTTCTTCATGTCCTGCAAGAGTTCTTCTGTGTTTAAGGACTCCTGTTCCAGCTGCGCTTCTTCCCCGCTCAGCAGATTCCTCCATGAGCGGCTTTTTATAGCCAGCTCCTCTGCCTGTTCTTCTGTTTCTGCACAAATCACATTAACAGCGGCTATGCAGTATGGGGCAGAGGCCATTTTAGAAGGAATGTAATTATTCTTATAGAGTGAAATAATCTCTTCGGGATTCTGGTCGCTCATAAAATGCCCGAAGCAGTAGGCTGTTCCCTTTTCGGCAGCCTGTATGGCGCTTTTCTTGCTGGTTCCCAATATCCACGGAAGAGGAGCAGAACGGGGTACAGGTGCAGGCGCCACTTTGGAGTACATATGGCCTTCAGGATGGCTGCCCACCAGAAAGTTTAAGAGCTCAGTGATTTTATCAGGCATTTCAGCGACGCCTTTTAAAAAGTTGTCAGATAGCGCCATGGATGTTTCGGCAGATCCGCCTGGCGCCCTTCCGATCCCTAAATCAATTCTTCCGGGAAAAAGGGTGGCAAGCATATTATAGGTTTCCGCCACTTTGTAAGGTTTGTAATAAGGAAGAAGAACGGCTCCGCTTCCAATTTTTATATGTGAAGTCTGGGCGCCTATATAGGGAAGCATCACTTCAGGGGCAGAGCAGGCAAGCCCTGTCATATTATGGTGCTCTGCAATCCAATAGCGGCTGTAACCGAGCCGTTCCGCTTCCTGTGCAAGCTCGAGTGAGGCTAAAAGGGCCTCATGAGCCGTTCTCCCTTCAGGAACAGGAGATTGATCAAGTATACCGAGCTTCATCTTCCTGCCTTCTTTCTATTATTGCTGTAACAGCACAGTTTTAATATTTCTTATTCATTCTGCCTTCGCTTGAAGGAAATGTACCGCTGCCGGCTGCATGTTCTTTTTTTTCAATGCCTGCCTGTTCAATACGATTCAGTGCATTTGAGAGCTCCATAAACCATTCCTTGTCCCTTGTAAGCAAAGCTGTGTCGATAAGGGAGCGAAGACCGTCGGCAGAAGGAAGAAGATCGTTTTTCATAGTCTCTGCCTTTTTCTTTTCAATATGGACCTTCCTGCCGATCACTTCCGGGTTGTCGCTGTCGACAACAAAAACTGTCACAAATTCACGCTCTGGCAATGCCGCTTCCACGAAGCCCTGAACAAGCTCCCCATTCCGCGACTTCCCTGTGATCCATCCGCCCATTTTAATGTCTTGATTGTTCATATCATAACACCGCCCTCAATAGATTATTTATTTTTTATGTTCAATACATTTAAGATCTTAGATTCAGGGCCGGTTCTTTTCGGCCGTATACTGTATCATTACCCGTAAATTCTGTGTGATAACGCAAACTGCATATAGGCTTTTCATTGTATATCTGAGCAGCTGGTTAATACCGGGATATGTCCTGCTTATACTGTAATAATAAAAGATACAGTTTGGATTGTCAATGAAAGGGCAGGCAGCTCACGGGCTGCCTGCCCTTTTTAGTCATCTCCTGAAATATGAAGGTTTTCTCCTGGTCCTGAACCCGCCCTCATGGCATTCGTCGCATATCGGATAAGGATGCTCCCATGAAAGCTTCTTGCCGCATCTGCGGCATTTTTTAGTCATTTTCTGAACATCTGTCTTCAGCTTTTCATGGACCATTGTCCCCAGTTCATCCCGGACCCTTTCCCAGTATAAAGCTTCTGTCCTCTGGTCGAGCCTGTAAAGAAACAGCAGATGCAGACCGACAGATTTATACGTGAGCTCCAGGTCCTCAAGGGTCCTTTTGCGGATTGAAGGCTCAGGAAGGTCTTCGTTATGCACCGATGCCATCACCGACATCCTCCATTGCCTGACGAGTTCCGGCTCCCTGGCTGAAAAAGGCAGGTGCAGGAATCCATACAGGTCCCCGAGGCTGAGCCTGGCTTCCATTTCTGTTCCCTGGACGAGCTCATAAAGCTCCTTCTCTTCGGCAAGGGACGCTTTCACTGTTCCAGGTGGACTTTCGAATTTGTCCCAAAGTTCAAAGAAAGTTCCCAGATCATGATAGTATTTCTGGAAGCGGTCAAATACTCCGCTGGTTGGCGCAATCGAAAATGTATGGACCGGATCATCTTCCTGTTCCAGCAGGGAACCCATTTCCTTGATGTTTTCCATAAATGCGACCCGGCCTGTATTGTAGAGGCCTTTTCTGCCGGCCCTTCCGGCAATCTGTTTGACCTCCTGGGAAGTGAGCTGCCTCCTGCTGACTCCGTCGAATTTTTCATTTTCAAGAAAAACGACCCTGCGGATAGGAAGGTTCAGACCCATGCCAATTGCATCTGTACTTACTATAATATTGGTCTCGCCGTCGATGAAGCGCTGCACCTGTTTTTTCCTTGTTTCAGGCGGCATGCTGCCATATATCATGCTGACAGAGCGGCCATCATTCTGAAGCCGGGAAGCAGTCTCCAGCACTCTTTTCCTTGAAAAGCAAATCAGGGCATCCCCTTTTCTGCTGTGCTTCAGCCTGAATTCGTCAGATTCGACGATAAGCGGTGTATCTCTATGGTATTCATGTATCTCCAAATCAGTCCCCTCCAAAAGCTGAAGGAGGATTGACTGAGAGCTTTTGCTGCCAATGATATGGACTTCACTTGCATTAGCCTTCGTTATGGCCTTATACCATGAGAACCCGCGGTCTTTGTCAGTGATCATCTGTGCTTCATCAATGACTGCTATATCAAAACGCTCTTTTTCACTGAACATCTCGACAGTGGAAGCAAAATGGCTTGCCCCGGGAGTCACTTTTTCTTCCTCCCCTGTCTTAAGTGTACAGGGAATAGCTTCCCCGTTCAGCTTATCGTATACCTCGAGTGCCAAAAGCCTTAAGGGGGCCAGATAAATTCCACTGTCCGCCTTTTTCATGCTTTCGAGCGCATGGAAGGTCTTGCCTGTATTCGTATCGCCGATATGAAGGACGTATTTGACGCTCCTGTCCACAGAAGGGCTGTATTCCCGGCCAAATATCTCATCGAGGATCCTGGCTTCCTCCTGCTTTCTCCGCTCTTCTGCTGCTCGCGCTTCTGCCTCTTTCCGCTCCCGGTCCTCAAGATCCATCTGATATATTTCCAGATGCGCGGCTGGTTCCCATGGAAAAGAACTGAGGCGGAGCAAGTCCTCCAGGAATTCATTTTCAATTTCCTCCAGGAATTCTCCGGCGAGTTCCTCTGACGGCCATTCAGTCATGGAATGGATGGCTGCTTCCGGGTCGTTTTCCGGATGGAGCGATTTGTATTGTTCAAGCATGGAAGGATCCATTAGTTCCAATACGGTCTCAGGAACAATATCTTTCATAGAATCCATCAAAAGCTTTTCATATTTAAAATAATAGGTTTCATATTCAAAATACTGTCTGCCCCAATGGTTTGTTGAATGGATGCCGCCAGTCAGCTCTTCAAAGAACTCGGCAGCGAGTGTATAATGCTCCGGGTTAAAATGTCCTTCCGGCCTAAGCTTTTCTTCAAGTGCAAATGTATCCGCCTGCCCGTATTTGGTTCCGCTGCTGAAGTCCTTCTTTAATTGCCGGGCAGCCTCATATCTTGCCCTCAAATAAAACAGCCGGCTATGCTTCCTCATGATTTTCCCGGCAGCCTTATCGAGTGCTGTGTAAGCCTTGGCAATACGCTCGGCATTTTCCTCATGCTGAAGCTGAAGCAGATACTTTTCCCTTGCATCCCGATATGTCTGTTCCCATTTGCCTGGATCATGGGAATAGAGGGAAAGCAGCCATTTCTCTGCATTCCATGGTGAATAGTTCTTTACTTCAGATCGGAAAAGGCTGTTGATGACCTTCTTGTCGATTCCCTCTGTTGAAAATCCCTTTTCCTGAAGATATTCCTTTTTTAATTTCCGCGCCACTTTATTGTTGGTCATATTAAGCCAGACATTTATCCAAATCTGTTCATAATACAGCTTCCTGTCCTGAAAATATTCTTCAAAATCGGGAAGAGAATCTTTCGTTGATAAATAATAGTGAATATCCTCTAAAATTTTTGCTTTAGCTTGTTCTACTGCAAGAGGATAGAGAGTTTCCAATGCTTCCATGGAAAATCCCCCCTTTGAATATTAATCGGCGCCTTTTAAGGAGCCTGTATATTATATTATCATGTATTGGCCAGCACCCTATCCTTTAAAGTTCTCCTTAGAACTTTAACACAGAAAAGTTTTTCTTAACGAAATGGAGGTTAGTTGATAATATAATATTAGCCTTTTGAATGAGGAGTGAAACGATGAGTGTGCACCATGCTTTAACCGAACATGCCAAGAAATTAAACACAAGGATCACCCGCTTTCTTGAGCTTGACGCAAAAAGAGAAGCGTTTATTGAAGAAGCATTATCTCTGTCTAAAGCAGGAAAAGCTTTTTCTACAGAAAAAATCAATGAAGTGACAGAGGAAATCAACCAGCTTGCCAGACAGGGAATTGTTCCTTCCAGGAAGCTTGTGACCGCTGAAATGGTTGAGGAATATGCAGGGCGTACGAAATAAACCGTTATTATTAAAAAAAGAAGCAGGCAGACTCCCTATTGAAAGGAATCTGCCTGCTTCTTGGCGTTACGGCTGTTCTGCCAGAAGGATTGCAATCTTATCTTCTATAATTTTTGCCTTGCTGTCATCCTTCAGATTATTGAGGACAATGCTGAAAATGAGCTTTTCACCGCTTTTGGTTTCTGCATATCCGGAAAGGGAGCTTACGGTGGATATGGAACCTGTCTTGGCTTTAATCTTTCCTTCTGCTGCCGAGTTCTTCATTCTGTTGCGTAGTGTGCCGCCAATTAATCTGTCCTGGGCTCCTGCCAATGGGAGTGATCTCTCAAATGAGGGGTACCATTTCTCAGACTGTACGCCGTATAACAGCTGTGACAACTCATTAGGCGGAATAAGGCTGACATGGGATATGCCCGACCCGTCACGGAGGATCAGGGTGTCTTTATTGACTCCCCAGCTGGCAAGCTGTTCTGAGACAACTTCAAGGCCTTTTTCCCAGCTTCCTTCATTCTTCACCTTTTTGCCCATTTCCTTGACCAGTACTTCTGCATGGCTGTTGTTGCTGAGTTTCATAAAAGGTATCAGCAAGTCCTTCAATGCAATGGATTGATGTGCCAGAAGCAGAGAGCTTTTCTCAGGGGCTTTCCCCAGCTCCAATTTTCCGGTTACGCGTATCTCATGTTCCTTCAATGACTGGCTGAACAGATCAAGCGCATATCCGGCCGGCTCCCACACGGCAATCCATTCCCTGGACCTGCTTGCCTTTTCAGGTATTGTCCCGGTAATGCGGATCGTGTTCGTGCCATGGTCCCGTTCAATGGTGATGTCCTTTTTGCCGTCAGCCGGGACGGTCGCTGCCTCGTTGATGATTTTTACATAGCCTGTTTCAGGGGTCAGAGTGACTGCCGGTAGTTCTCCTGCAGATTTCCCCGGATTCACCTCTACAATGACCGTGCCTGCATCATAATCTTCATTTGGCGACGCTGTCAGTGCTGATACCTGGCCGCCGTAATAGTAGGACTCGTCGCTCCAGGGCAGATCCTTTGATAGCCTTATGTCATCATACCAGCTGTCATCAGCAATCAGGCTGCCATGAATCGTTTTAATGCCCTTTTGCTTTAACCCGGCTGCCATCTTGTCAAAGTCGCTTTTTAATAGGGTCGGATCGCCTTTGCCTTTCAAATATAGATTTCCATGAAGATTGCCTTTTTTGTGAAGTCCATCTGTCAGTACCTCAGTAGTAAACCGGTATTCTTCGCCAAGAACCTGAAGAGAAGCGGCGGATGTGATCAGCTTCATATTAGAGGCCGGCCTAAGACGGATCCCGCCGATATGGTCATACAGCAGTTCGCCGGTCTCTGCATTTCTGATGCTTACTCCCGCAAGCGCTCCAGAGAGGATAGGATCATTATTCAGAAGCTGATTCAGGTCTCGGGTCAGTCCTCCTTCTTCAACCGCCGAAGCCTGGCGGGATAGTTCATAAGCGTATGGAGAGGCTGAAATGAATAATAAAGCTGTTATAAGGATGACAATTTTCCACTTTCTCAACAAGCAGCAGCACCTTCCTGTGGCAAAAATTAAATTCAGATCCAAAACCAGAAGTTAAGCTTTGCCAGATTTAAAGTATTAACAGTTACTTCGCTTTGAATGCTGCTTTTCCTTTATTTTCATTGTGAGGAAAAAGTAGTGTTTTTGAAAGGTGCCGGCCAGCCAGTGGTTATGTCAATGAGACAGCTATCAGTTCCCCCCCAAGCCTGCCCTTCAGCATCGGAGCTTGCAGAGGCTTGAAAGCAATCCCTTCAAGAACGATATTGGCGTATAAAAGATCCTCAAATCCGCGCAGTATTCCTTCTGCTTCAGAGGTTGTATCGATCTGCAGGTTAACTCTTTTGTCGATAGGAAGCTCCAGCTTTTTCCTTAAATCCTGTATTCCTCTGATAAAGTCCCTTACATAGCCTTCCCTCTTCAATTCCTCAGTCAACTCTGTTTTCAAAAGAACTGTCATATTTCGTCCGCTGCTTTCCGCGTAGCCTTTCTTTGGGAGCTTTTCCACCGTTGTATCACTATTTTCGACCTTCAGCAGTTCATTGCCAGCCTGCAGAACGAGGCTTCCTGTTTCCAGCAGCTGGCGGATATCTGTTTCAGAGAGCTGCTGCAGCGACTGATGAACGAGATTGGCATTCTTTCCGTACTTCTTTCCTGCTGCTTTGAAGTTCAGCTTCAGCCGGCAGAAGTATTTATCCTGCAAGCTTTCAGCCCATGAGATATCTTTTACATTCAGTTCTTCCTTGAGGATCCTGCTGAAAGCTTTTAATTTCTCTTCCTTTTCTTTGCTGCATTGCACAAGCATTTCGGCCAGCGGCTGCTTTGTTTTCAGCTGCTTTGAATGCCGGATGCTTCTGCCCAGCTCAACCAGATCCATGACTTCAACCATATTGTCCTCCAGCTCCCTGTCAATCAAGGCGGTTTCAGCCTCCGGGTAGTCTTCAAGGTGGACGCTTCTGCCTGTCAGGTCTAAATAGACGCTTTCAGCTATGAAAGGCACGAATGGTGCCAGCATGCGGGAGATATTGTCCAATAGTGTATACAGTGTCTGGAATGCAGAAATTTTGTCGTCTTCCATGCCCTTCGCCCAGAACCTTTCCCTGTTTCTCCTGATATACCAGTTGCTGACCTCTTCGATCAGCGTGCCTGCTGCCCTGGCGGCATTTGTAGCCTGGTAGCTGCCCATCTCCTTGTTTACCGTTTCAATGACACTGTGCAGCCGCGAAAGAATCCACCGGTCCATGATGTTGCCGGAAGTTTGAGAGCTATCTGGCTCAAAATGATCGATTGTACTGTAGAGGCTGTAAAAATGGTGAATGCTTGCTAGCGAGTCGACCAGCTTTGATTTTGCCTCTGCCGCATTTTTTCCGGAAAACTTCTTGGGCTTCCATGGACTGCTGTCTTCCACCAGCGCCCATCTTAAAGCATCTGCTCCAAATTCAGTGATCAGCTTTGCAGGATCAAGGGCATTTCCTTTGCTCTTAGACATTTTCTGTCCATTTTCATCAAGGACATGCTCAAGGGCGAGGACATTTTTATAAGGCAATTGCCCCTTATATAAGACTGAAACCGCGAGCAATGAGTAAAACCAGCCCCTGGTCTGATCCACACCCTCTATAACTGCATCTGCAGGAAATAGCCTTGAAAATTCCTCTTTATGTTCAAAAGGGTAATGAAGCTGGGCATATGGCATGCTTCCTGAGTCAAACCAGACATCGATGACCTCCGGTGTCCTGGCCATGTAACCATCACAGTCCTGGCAAGGGATTTTCACTGCATCGACATAAGGCTTATGATAATCAGTGAGCTTTCCATTTGCTTCTGAAAGCTCCTGCAGCTCCTGAAAGCTTTTTGGGGCTTTCTCTGCCCCGCAATTTTCACAGACCCAAACATTGAGAGGCGTGCCCCAATAGCGGCTCCGGCTGATATTCCAATCCACCAGCCCTTCAAGGAAGTTGCCGAAACGGCCATTCTTCATGTGGCGTGGATGCCATTCTGCCTGGCTGTTGAGCTCAAGAAATTTCTCTTTCAGGGAAGAGGTTTTGATGAACCAGCTGTCAGCTGCGTAATAAAGGAGCGGAGAGTCGCACCGCCAGCAAAATGGATAGCTGTGTTCATACTTTTCTTTGTGGAATAACAGGTCCATGCTTCCCAGCATTTTTAAGATATCAACATCACAGTCTTTGACGAACTTCCCTGCAAGCGGCGGAAATTCATCAGTATAACAGCCTTTGGAATCAACGATATTGATAAAAGGAAGCCCCCTTTCCTTTATGGCCCGGTAATCGTCTTCTCCGTAAGCGGGAGCAAGATGGACGATACCAGTGCCGCTGTTTTCAGTAACAAATTCAGCTGCAATGACTCTGTGCGCACCTTCCAGCCCATCAATTTGAAAGGGAGGCTCATATTCCATTCCCGTGATCTCTTTGCCTTCAATCGTTTCAAGGATTTCATCAAAGCTGCGAAAAAGGTCTGCCACCCTGTTTTCAGCCAGAATAAAGATTTTGTCTCCATTCTTTACTCTTGCATAACGGACCTGGGGATGGACAGCCAGTGCAACATTGGCCGGAAGTGTCCATGGCGTTGTGGTCCAGCCTAGGATATATTCATTTTCCCTTCCTTTCAGCCTGAAGGTGACAGTGGCGCTTAAATCTTTTACATCCTTGTAGCCCTGCGCAGTTTCATGGGAACTCAAGGAAGTCTGGCAGCTTGGACAGTAGGGAGATACCCGGTGGCCCTTGTAAAGCAGCCCCTTTTCGTGGATTGTCCCAAGGATATGCCATACCGACTCGATATATTCATTGCTTAATGTCATATAAGGGTCATCCATATCCGTCCAGTAGCCTAGCTGCTCTGTGAATTCCCTCCACTGTTTTTCATATTGGAATACACTTTCCCGGCATTTTTCTATAAAAGCACCTACACCATAATCCTCGATTTCCTTCTTTCCTGATATGCCCAATGCTTTTTCCACTCCCAGCTCAACCGGAAGCCCATGTGTATCCCAGCCGGCTTTCCTGATTACCTGCCTCCCTTTCATCGTCCAGTAGCGGGCTGTCAGATCCTTGTATGTTCTCCCAAGAGCATGGCCGGCGTGTGGCAGCCCATTGGCGGTCGGAGGCCCTTCATAAAAAACGAAAGGAGTCCTGCCTGCACGATTGGAAATGGATTTGGCAAAAATATTTCCTTGCCTCCAATACTCTCTGATTCTGTGTTCTCTTGCCTGAGTGCTTTCCATTTCAGTACCTGCCTTTCTTTTTAATTTTTAGGGAAATAAAAAACACCCGCCCCTGTATAAGGGACGAGTGTTATACCCGCGTTACCACCCAAATTCTATTGCATAAACAATAGCGCTCATCAACGTACCATCATACGCGTTCCTTTTAACGGCGGACACCCGTCAGGACTTACTGGATTTCAGCCCTGCATCTCAGAGATGATGTTTCAGAAAGATCGTTTCCGCTGGCTCTCACCATACCCAGCTCGCTGAAGGAACATTCCCTTTCCTACTTGTTCTCGTCATAGAATTTAAGAATTTTTATTATCATATCAAAATCAGGTATTATTATCCAGCCCTTTTTTTGGCTCATGCAGAAAATTTTCAAGCCTGATTATTCCTTTGACGTCTACAGTGATCCCCTCCGCTTCAAGGAGAAATCTCTGTTCCTCCCGGAGCATAGGATCTTTCATGCTGATTTCGCCCATTTTGCTGATGACTCTGTGCCATGGAAGCTTCTCCTGCCTGCTCAGGGAATGAAGAATCCTGACGACCTGCCTGGCTGCGCGTGGGCTTCCGGCAAGGGCTGCTATCTGGCCGTATGTCATCACCTTTCCGGCAGGTATTTCTTTAATGATTTTTATCGTTCTTTGTGTAAAAGGCTGCATAAGGCTAAAAACAGTACCTCCGGAATTTTATTAATTTGAATCAGTCATTTTCCCTGCAAGTGCCGGAAAATCAATGAATGGATTGCGATTGCCCTGCAGCTCCTCAATTGCGGCATTCCTGTGCTTTTCATAAAGTGATACAGGAAATTCAAGATGCCATTTTTGAAGGAGACTGCAGCTGATTCCGTGTTCTGCAGGCTTAAAATTCTTATACCTCAGGAAAAAGTAAAAGCATGCCCGGGCTGCGATTCCTTTGCCGTATTCCGGCTCAAACTTCCCTTCTTCAGCCATGCCGCAGCCGCCTCTTATACCGAAAGCAGAAGCTTCCGGCTTATAAGAGGGGAAGTCTTCATAAGGAAAATTGCTCCTCATGCTATTGCAGGCGGGCTCACAGGCGAACAAATGATGGAGGTCCCCCTTCATCGGCTGCTGTTCACTGAACCAGGACTGCGGAACTACATGCTCGCAATTCAGCTTTGTCCGCGTGTCTCCAGTCCGGTTCCGCTCCAGCAAGATCTCCGCATCATGTTTAATGCTTTCAGCCGGATCCATGCTGCCGCCTGAATAAAGGCTTTTGAGAGCAAAGTTCTCCTGCAGGTCCACCCAGGGATATAAATAGAGATGAGGGGAATATTTCAGAATGGTCTTGTGGGTTTTCTCCACAAGCTTCTGAAGATCTTCTTTGGCCTCCGCTGCCTCAAAGTCGATTGAAGCATAATAGGCTTTGCATTTCTCAAGGTCAGCGGCTTCATCATAGTAGATCCGCTCCGCACTTTGAGTCTGCAGGTTTGCCAGTGCCGCCTCCTGTTCAGCAGCGAGCTGTTCAGCCAGGCTGTTCATGATTTTAAGACCATCGGCAGCACTTTAGATGTGAAAATATCTGAAAGATGTTCAAGCAAAGTTAGATAAACAAGGCCATTGCCTTCAAGCTTGGCTGAATTGCCAAGCGGAACGGTGCGTCTGATGAGCTGGGCGAAAAGCTCTGCCTCGGAAAGATTCCGGTCAAAGTTTTTGTTGGCCACATTCTTAATAAGCGCCATCGCACCGGATACATGCGGGGCAGCCATGGAGGTGCCGCTCAAAGTGGCATACTTCCCATTTAAATAGGTTGATTGTATTTCTTCCCCGGGTGCAACCAGGTCGATTTCATTATGTGAATTGGTAAATTGTGAAGAATTCCTGTCCAAATCGATTGCACCTACACTGATCACTTCGTTATAGCAGCCCGGATAGGCGAACTCATCAGTTGATTCTTTTCCGTCTCCTTCATTACCCGCTGCACATACAACAGAGATGTTGTTCCGTACGGCTTCCTTTATAACTTCATGAAGCTCAGGCATGTCATTCGGGCCGCCGAGCGACATGGAAATAATATCGGCTTTTTGGTCGATAGCGTAGCGGATTCCTTCAATAATCCAGTCATACTGGCCGGAGCCGTTTCTATCAAGCACTTTGACAATGAGCAGCTTTGAACCTGGCGCAACGCCCGATATGCCGGGCTCTTTGCCTTCTGCTGCAATGGTCCCCGCAACATGGGTGCCATGGCCGTTATAGTCTTTATAAATATCCGGATTTCCGGAATCATCGCCAGTAAAATTCCTGCCGCCGATGATTTGATTCTTTAAATCAGGGTGGCTGATGTCGCAGCCTGTATCGAGTACAGCGATTGTAATGCCTTCTCCCCTTGTTTCTTCCCAGATTTTTGGCGCCTGTATCAATCCGATGCCTTCCGGAATGCCTGATACCGCCTCTGATTGTTCAATTACCTGATACGGGATCACACGTACACATTCTTTCATTATTTTCCCTCCTTCAGAGTAATTCAGGATGCAGAAACAAGATGTATCTCCATTATAGCAAAATCGAAGGAATATTCAGATAAGGAGATAGGCTTGATTTTCTTTTTTAGAACCGAACAAAAAAGCGAACAAAGACCCAGAAGGCCTAATTCTGCTGCAATTTGTCCCTAATGTTACCAGCCATGACGGATAAAGCATCCTTCATCCTTGATTCTTCCATCTGTTTCAGAATGCTTTCCCTGTGTTTACTTAAAAGGGCAATATACCCGGCTAAAGATGCGGCTGTCAGGTCTTCTTCCTGCAAGGTCAATGAATAGCCTTTTTCCTCAAAGCTTTTTGCATTCAGAATCTGATCGCCCCTGCTTTGTTTCCTGCTCAAAGGAATGATAAGCATCGGAATACGGAGGGCAAGGAATTCAAAAATAGCATTAGAGCCTCCTCTGGTTACCATTAAATCTGTACAGGCAAGTACATCTGAAAGTTCACTGTTCAGGAATTCAAATTGCCTGTATCCTGGCCGGCCTTCCAATGCAGGATCAAGATTTCCTTTTCCGCAAAGGTGCACGATTTGAAACTGGCCGCCGATTTGTTCAATTTCCTGCCGCACTGCTTCGTTAATCTTCTTTGCCCCTAGGCTGCCACCCATAATGGCAAGAACCGGCCTGGTTCTGTCAAAACCGAGGAATTCAAGCCCCTTCTCCTTGATGCCAGAAAGGATTTCCCTCCTGATTGGCGAGCCGATTGCCTGTGCTTTTCCATTTGGAAGGTACTGCAGAGTTTCTTCAAATGAAGTATAAATCTTTGAAGCAAACCTTTTTGAAATCCGGTTAGCCAGGCCCGGTGTTAGATCGCTTTCATGGATGAATATCGGAATTCCGAGGAGCTTTGCTGCCGCGATGACAGGTACGGATACAAAACCCCCTTTGGAAAAAACGAGGCCTGGCTTGAGCTGTTTAAGAATCCAGAGCGCTTCAGTACATCCTTTTGCCACTTTGAACATATCCTTTACATTTTCAAAGTCGGCGTACCTCCTTAGTTTCCCGCTTGAAATCGAATGATAGGGAATGGAAAGCCCGCTGATAAGCTCTTTTTCAATGCCCTCTTTGCTGCCAATATAATGGATGTCTATATTTTCCCCCTCAAGTTCTTTAATCAAAGCCATATTGGGGGTAACATGGCCGGCTGAGCCCCCGCCCGTCAAAACAAGTGTCTTTTTCATAAAACCTTCCTGTCATGGCAGTTCAGGCAGGCAGACTCTCCTGCCTCCTTCACTGCGCCTATTTTTATGCTGATTCCATTATATACAGAAAAAAAGCCCTTTATCATCTAAAGGGCCATTTCGAGCATGATCGGGCAGTGATCGCTGCCCCTGATGTCACAATAAATCTTAGAATCTAGTATATGCTCTTTCAGTTTATCAGATACTATAAAATAGTCGATGCGCCATCCGATGTTCCGCTCCCTGACCTTGGCCATATAGGACCACCACGTATAAGCGCCTTCCTGCTCTGGATAAAGGTATCTGAAGGAGTCTACAAATCCTTCTGACAGAAGAGATGTCATTTTTCCGCGCTCTTCATCCGTAAATCCGGAGTTTCCTCTGTTAGACCTGGCATTTTTAAGGTCTATGTCAAGATGGGCGACGTTCAGGTCCCCGCAGAGTATGACTGGCTTCTTTTGTTCAAGCTCAAGGATATATTCCCGAATCTCATCCTCCCATTCCAGCCGGTAAGGAAGCCTTGCCAGGTCCCTCTTAGAGTTAGGTGTATACACATTCAGAAGGTAAAAATTTTCAAACTCAAGAGTCAGGCTCCGTCCTTCTGGTTCTGTTTCTCTTCCGGCTATCCCATAGGATACATAGAGGGGCTTTTCCTTTGTAAAAACGGCGGTCCCGGAATAGCCTTTTTTCTCGGCATAGTTCCAGTACTGGTGATAGCCATCCAGATTGAGTTCAATCTGTCCCTCCTGAAGTTTTGATTCCTGAATGCAGAATATATCTGCATTTTCTTCCATGAAAAAATCCAGGAAGCCTTTTTTGACGCAGGCCCGGATTCCGTTAACATTCCAAGATACTAATTTCATTCTATATTCCCCCGTATTTTCCTTTAGCTGTCCTCTCCATGCCGGGAGGGTGCCTGTTCATACACGATGGCAGGCAATTCTTTATATATATCAATTACTTCGTCCATTTTCATCCGCACCAGTCCGCTGGAAGAAGGAGCTGCAAATTCAATAACCCCTGGAACAATAGAAATGTCCTGGCGTCCCCATGGTGCTTTTTTGCTGCCGCTGTACTCCAGGTAAACCCCTTTGCCGACAAAACAGACTGCCTTTGGCTTCAGCTCCGTAATGAGTGAGATGAGCCTTTCTCTGCCTTCTTTATATTCTTCCCTGGTTATTTCGTCTGCTGCTTTGGTCGGCCTCGGGACGATATTGGTCAGCCCTATATTCAAATCCAGCAGCAGGCTGTCTTCTTGAGGGAGAAATTTTTTAGGAGTGATGCCCGCTTCATAAAGGATTTTCCAAAACCGGTTATTCGGATTGGCGAAATGATGTCCGGTCTCAGCTGACCGGATGCTGGGGTTGAAGCCGACAAAGATGATATCCAAGCCTGGCTTGAGATGGTCTTTTATTGGTTTTAGCATACCTGCTCCTTTCTTTGAACAAAATCGGCCTGGTCATATTCCAGCCTGAAGAAAAGCTTTGTGAAAGTAAAAAAGAGCCAGAGGCTCTTTTTTACTGATTAGGCGTCGTATACTTCAACTTTTTCCATAACATCGCCGTTTTTCATCGCTTTAGCAGCTTCAAGGCCAGATGTTACTTTACCAAAAACAGTATGGACTCCGTTCAGGTGAGGCTGAGGGTCATGTACAATAAAGAACTGGCTTCCGCCTGTATTTTTGCCTGCATGTGCCATTGATAGAGACCCTGATTCATGCTTATGAGGGTTGCCTTCTGTTTCACAATTGATTGTGTAGCCAGGTCCGCCAGTCCCAGTTCCATTCGGGCAGCCGCCTTGGCTCACGAATCCAGGAATCACGCGGTGGAAGTTCAAGCCGTTATAGAAGCCTTCGTTTGCAAGCTTTTCAAAGTTAGCAACTGTGCCCGGAGCCTCATTAGGGTATAATTCAAACTCGATCTTCTCGCCGTCTTTCATTTGTATGTATCCTTTTTTCGCCATTGAAATCATCTCCTTGGGTTGATGGCCAGCTGTATCCTGACTGGGTTCAGTACCGGCTGATGTTCCGGGGAACCAGCTTTAATTAACAGCATCGCCAAGATTTAAAAATCATTGATTATCATATCATTTTTTGCGGAGGAAATAAAATAACTTGGCTTTTTTTCCCCTTTTGATTTTCCATAAAGCTTATGTTAAGCTTAAAAAGCCCTTTCCGGACATTCGCTTGTTGCGGGACACTTAACCACTGTACGGACGGAAAGGGCTGGCGGCTGCTTTTGCGGCCGCCATTTTTCTTTCCTATAAAGTCAAAGTCAGTCCGGAAAGCATATCAGATGATGCAGCAACCTGGCCTGAAGCTTCTCCTATGTCAATAAATACTAAATTCAAATCCTCCATTTCCTTCACGATGGCCAGATTCTTTTCTTTTACCTGCCGCATTGACTCAAGGATAAGAGAGAAGTATTCATTAACTGCCTTGGACTGAACAGAGCTGGAATTGATATTTACGCCAGCCTCTTCGATGGATTGAGCCATGATGCCTGAACGGGTTTCCATTTCACCGATTAATCCTGAAACTTCTGAAACAGCATTTTTTGTATTCTCCGCCAGCTTTCTCACCTCATCAGCCACTACCGCAAAACCTTTTCCATGTTCACCTGCCCTGGCAGCTTCTATTGCTGCATTGAGAGCCAGAAGGTTCGTCTGATCGGCAATAGAAGTGACAATCGCAGCAATCTGCTCGATTTGTTTCGAACTGTCAATCAGCTGTTCCATGTTCTGGCTGATGCTGGCAATTTTGCCCTCGGCCTGAACTAAAGTCCTGCCAAGACCGATAAGCCTATTCATTCCTTCTTCCGATTTCTCCTCTGCAACAACAGCTATATCGGAGCCAGACTTTGTATCAGCCCTAATATCCTCTGTTCTTTCGGCTGCCTTCTGGATCGCGGCGCTTGTCTGTTCGCTGATGGCCGCCAGCTCTCCAGCTGCTTCTGTAACCTGATGCTTCAGCTTCTCTTTATAGCTTTCAGACTCTTTCCTGATGCGGCTTATTTCCTGTTCATAAGCTTCAAGCACTATCTGCTGCTCAAGGCTGATGATCTTTGAAACAGCCAGCATCGCCCCGGTGCAAGGGCCCTTCTCTGAGATTGTATCTATGATCATGCTGCATAAGGACAAATAAAGATCCTGAAAGGCACACATATACCATTTTGGCTGCAGTCCGATTTTTACATGGACATGAGCAATGACAAAACGCTGCTGAATGAATTCTGTATCTATTTTTCCGCTGAACATCTCATAAATGTGGGCGCTCAAAGTATTTTTCAGCCTCTCAACTGAACTGTTATCGTTAATAATTTTCGTCAGTGTTTTTTCATTTTCTAAATTCTTATAGAATTGTTCTATGATAGCAGGGAGATTTTCTTTCACATAGGGCTGCAGGGAAAGTATATAGTTCAGGTCACTGTCCTGAAGGCCAATCATATCAATTTGCCTTAATACCTCTTCACTAAGAGACTGATCGATTCCAATATTCCCGTTATCATTAAGTTTGAAAGAATGCTCTTGCCTGTTTCTGCTTTTTTTAAATAAAGTGATTTCCATGCCGATTCTCCTATCGGAATATTTTTACATACCTTTGTATTTTAGTTTAAAAGAATCTGCGAAGGCTCACAATCTATTCATGGATAAAGTAGTAGGTATAAATACCTATAAAGGAATGATTTTTAGACAAAAAGTTGAGAATAGAAGCCTTCAAATAAATAAAAAAAGGAATCTGCTTCATCAGCGGATTCCTTTATTCAGCTTCCAGAAGATTATCGATCTTCTTATCAAGCCTTCTAAGGCTTTCAAGGGCCCTTTCTTCATCAACTTTTCTGTAATGGTGGGCGCCGCCAGGTTCTTCATCAAATTCGTCGGCCAATTTTACAATTGTTTGAAGAGGCGTGCGGATGACTTCCCCCCCAGGAAGAAAGGAATCTGTATGAAAAAGAATAGCAAGAGCTATTTCTTTTGCTTTAACAGGATTTTCACCCAGCCTGATCAAAAGTTTATGTGCCCTTTCTGCACCTTTTATCGCATGTATATCATTCTTTTTGTAGAGATCATAATCCCACTTTCCATTTTTATACCAAGTGTAATGCCCCATATCATGAAGGAGCCCTGCTTTAGCAGCCATGTCAGGATCAGCGCCTCTTTCAGCCGCAAGCTTAAAACTGTGATTGGAAACCGCAACTGCATGGGCCACCCCGGATCGTGTCAAATACTTTTGGGCGATTCTGTGTTTGAAAATCTGTTCTAAAGTGACATCTCTCAATAAAACCATTCCTTTTAATTATTTCTATGAGGTACTTGCCTGAGATCGGCAAAGGGACTCCCTGAAGAAGTTCTAATTATTTTTTCCAGATCCAAGCAGTTCAAAACATTTAGTTGTCTTTTAAAATTTTCGGGCATTTATGGATTTCTGTTTCTTCATCACTTCATATGATTTTTCAATAATATCAGCAAGCACGTCTGCTTTGTATATTCGGCCAATCTTAGTGTTTTCCTGATAATATTCTACAATTTCATCCAGCTTCTGCAGCGTTTCTTTCTGCAGCCGGACATTTAATTGTGTTCTTTGTTCATTCTGCAATGATAGCACCTCCTATTTATAGGATAACATACAGATATCAAATAGCTACTCATTTGCTAGCAGTTTGATATACCCCCTGCTGCCCAAGAGTTTCGGAGATTGTCGAATAAGATGATGTGACATAAAAATTTGCCGAACAGAAAAAGGAAAACATTCGATGATGTTTTCCTTTTAGATCACCATATTGATTATATTAGTGATAGAACACAGCTAACTTCCAATTTTGTCCCAAATCTCATTTAGTTTTTCTTCTGTTTTATCGAGCAGCTCCCGTGCATCCTGCCATTTTTCTTTCCATTCCGGCAAATCTTCCTTCAATCGCTTGCTGAATTCCTCAGCCCGCTCCTGAAGATCGATATCAGGTTCAGCTTCTTCTGCGAGCTGATCATTAACTGACTCTGTTCCAAAATCTTTCTGTTCTGTATAAGGCAGCACCTGCTCCATGATGCTTTTGAAAATAGGCACTACAGTTTCAGAGCTGCTTGTTGATAAATAATGCTCCCGGTCTGTTTTATCATAGCCTAGCCATACAGCACCTACCAATGAAGGTGTATAGCCTACAAACCATTGATCCTTCGTGCCGTCGATATCATTGTAAGGCAGCTGTGTGGAGCCGGTTTTTCCCGCTATCTGTACTTCCGGAATCCTGGTCCTTTGGCCGGTTCCGCTCTCGACAACATTAAGGAGCATGGATGTCATCTCCCTTGCCGCTGCCTTGGAAGTGACTTTGACCGTTTTTTTCTTTCTTTCTGCAATAACATTTCCTGTCGGTCCGACTATCTTGGTAATAAAGTGGGCATCATGCCTTTTTCCTTCGTTAGGAAAAGCGGCATATGCTTCTGCGAGCTGCAGCGGCGAAATTCCTTTTCTCATTCCGCCAAGAGCGATGCCAAGCGCTCTGTCTTCCTTCTCAGTCGGGATTCCAAAGCGCTTTAAAGAATCCATGCCTTTATCAATCCCGATTTCATTGAGCAGCCAGACAGCAGGAATGTTAAGCGATTCTTCAACTGCTTTATACATCGGCACCTCGCCGGCATATGAATGTGAGAAGTTTTCGGGCTTATAGTCGCTAAAAGTCATCGGCTCATCCTTCAGGATAGAAGAGGCATGATAGCCTTCTTCTAAAGCAGGCGTATAAACTGCCAGCGGCTTCAAAGTGGACCCTGGCTGAGCCTTTATATGTGTCCCTCTGTTAAAGCCTCTGAATACATGCTCACCCCGGCCTCCAACAATGGCACGGACACCGCCGGTCGACGGATCTAATAGGACTGAGCCGCTCTGCACCAGCTGTCCTCCTCTGCCTGCCGGGAAAAGGGAATCTCTGTCATATACCTTTTCAAGGCCGGATTGTATATTTTGATCCAGTTCTGTATAAATGGTATAGCCTCTTGTAAATATCTCCTCCTGAGTAAGGCCATACTTGCTTGTTGCCTCATCAAGGACTGCATCTACATAATAGGGATACTTTCTTGCTTCTGTGTTTGAACTTCCATCTTCCAGGACAATTTTCTCCGCGATAGCCTTTTCATATTCATCCTTTGAGATGTATCCAAGTTCCTGCATTTTTCCAAGCACCGTGTCACGCCTGCTTATGCTCCTGTCATAATGCTGGTAAGGATCTAATGCTGATGGAGACTGCAGCAGTCCCGCAAGCAGCGCTGCTTCGCTGATGGTGACTCCGCTTATCGGTTTATTGAAATATGTTCTTGCGGCCCTGTCAATGCCCCATGCCCCGCTGCCAAAATAAACCTGGTTCAGGTACATCAGCAGGATATCTTCTTTTTTGTAATTCTTTTCTATTTCGACCGCCAGGAAAATCTCCTCAGCTTTTCTTCTGTATGTTTGTTCCGGCGACAGCAATGCATTTTTGGCGAGCTGCTGTGTGATGGTGCTGCCGCCGCCAGTGATCCTCCCTGCAAACAAATTACTGAAAAAGGCCCTTGCAATCCCTTTTATATCAAAGCCATTATGCTTGTAAAAACGCTCGTCCTCAATACTGACGACAGCTTCCTTCATATGGTCAGGCAACTCTTCTATTTTTGCTCCCCCGGTCCTGTTAGCGGCAAGCTTTCCGGCCTCATCTCCGTCTTTATCATAAAGGACGGTCGACTGCTTCAGGCCATCCTTCAAGGATTGGACATTGGCCGTGGCTGCAAGGTAGGCAAAAAACAAAATGGCGAGCAGCAGGGCCGTCAGGGCGGCAAGCAGCAGGATCTGTGTGATATGCTTTCTCTTCCAAAAGCGTTTGATATATTCCCAGACCTGTTTGAGTCTTTCCATTTTAACTTTCTCCTTAAAAAATCATATTCAATACTCTATTTTAACCAACTTATACAGAAAAAAGGAAGGAAAATGAAATTTTCCTTCCTTCTGCTAATACTTTTCTTTTAAGTGCCTGATGGCTGAATCAAGCTGAGAAAATGTTTCGATTCCTTCCAGCCTGATTCCGGCCTGTACTGACTGTACTGCAATATCCGGCCGTATGCCTGCAAATACAACTTCAATGCCAATCATCCTGAACCCCTGCATAAGCTTTACAAACCCTGCAGCATTGGCAAGCAATTTAATAGTAAACAGTTTAGACATATCGAGAACCAGGGCCCTGATCTGCTTTTGGCTTGCTGATTGCATGGCTTTAGCAGTAAGGTCTGCCATTTTGGCCGGTGACACATCATAAGGCAGCGCATGGAGAGAAAGCATTCCAATCTTATCATCTACAAGAATGATGTTTACTGTGCTTTCCTCGATGAAGTTTTTATATTGCTCATCCATCTTGTGCCGCTCTGTGATGTCTTCAAATTCAACCATAGCACCTTTTATCTGGTTATTATCGTCCTTGAGCAAGGTGGAACGCTGGCTCAATGTCAATTCGTATTTACCCCAAGTATATGGGAACACATCGTATCGGAAGTTCTTTCCCTGTTCAAGGGTGTGCTGAACGGTCCTGGTAAATTCAGGCGGATGGCCAAAAAATTCGTCGATATTCTGCCCAAGCGCTTCTTCAGGATCTATTCCCAATATTTCCTTGCATCTTTTATTGGCTACTTTAATAGTAAAATTTTCGTCAATTGCCATGACAGCAACCGACAAATGATCCAAAACAATAGAATCCATCAGTTATCTCCCTAAATTTGTTAACTTCATCTTAACATAGCAGGAAAGAAAAGGAGATAATTATTTCAGCTTAAAATACTGCCGGGTTTCTTGTTTGTCAGAAGCTGATTGAGCCGCACCAAAACTTAAAGAAATTACGAAGACTGTCGATTGCGTGCCCAAATGATTAAAGAGAGCACAAAACAGGCGGATTCCGCCTATCTTCCTGTATCAAGAGGCTTCAATTTAGCTTCTATCTCTTCTCTCCGGTCTTCAAAATAAGGCGGCAGAGCAAGATTCTGCCCCAGCTCTTCAAATGGCTCATCACTTTCGAACCCTGGTCCGTCAGTCGCCAGCTCGAACAGAATGCCATTCGGCTCCCTGAAGTATAGTGATTTAAAATAATAGCGCTCTACAAATCCAGAGCTGGGGATTCTTTTTTCTTTCAGGAGGGCAACCCATTTATTCAGCTCTTCCTGGTTTTCAACACGGAAAGCTACATGGTGCACGCTTCCGCGGCCTGGCCTTTCCTTTGGCAAGTCATCCCGAACAATGATGTGTACCTCGGTCCCTGATCCTCCCTTTCCTGTTTCATACACATGTGCTGTATGGCCGCCAAGCGCAGATGCGGAATAAGAATCTTTCTTTCGGAAACCTAAAAGGCTGACAAGGGTATCTTCTGTCCGGCTCAGTTCGGCGACAGTCAGGAATACGGGTCCAAGACCTATGATTCCATGCTCTGCGGGAACAGGGCTTTGCTCCCAAGGGCGCCCTCCTTCTTCCCCGGTGTTCGCTTCATCAGAAATAAGTGCAAGTCTTTGATCTTCAAAGTCAGTGAAAAAAAGCATGTTTCTACCGCTGTCAGAAGTAATGGCCGTATATTCGACCCCGTGTTCCTTAAACCGGTCCTGCCAATACTCAAGTGAGCGGTCACTCGGAACTCTTAGGGAAGTGAGGCTGATGCTGTTGGTTCCGGGGTAGGTGTGCCCTGCATTCGGTATTTCAAAAAAGGTTAAGTCAGTTCCCGGGTTTCCCCTTTCATCTGCATAAAACAAATGGTAAACAGAAGTATCATCCTGGTTCACCGTCTTCTTTACGAGCCTCATGCCTAAAGTGTCAGTGTAGAATTCATAGTTCTTTTTTGCGTTTGCTGTGATGGCAGAAACATGGTGGATGCCTTTCAATGCTAGCAAATTCATCATATGCACTTCCTTTTCAAGAAAAAATCTTTACTTCGAGATAATTTTACTTCTTTTTCTGTTTTTATGAAACCTATATGTTTGTATAATAGACCCTGTGGAAAAATTTAATCTTGCATCAGCGGATGATTGGTGATATATTTATTGAGCGATGAGCTAATTGAATAAGCCGGCGGGCGCTCCTTTATTGGAAATGCACGATGTGGCGTGCAGCCTGCCGCCTCAATACGCAAGACCCCCTGTTTCAGGGGGTCTTTTTATGTTTAGTTGGCTTGCATGTACCAGGCTTTTTCACAGAAATTGCGATTCAACGTAGCCGGCAATGTTTTCCGATAGAAATCTGACAGCAATATATGGAGGCCTGATGCCTTCATGTCTGCAAAAAGGCATTCCCAGCCATAAGATGCTGCTGTCAATGCTGATGAAAGGAAACGGTACATCTTTTTGAACGAAAGCGGCATGCTTTAACGTCTCATGCCTTTTGTCTGAAATCAGCGTGACACTGGCCTTTCCAGTCATTCCGTTCACTATTTTTGTCCATTCTTCGTCCAATGCATGGGTGGCTGGCAGCGAAATGATGATGGCTGATTTGGCCTGTAATAAATCATTTTCAACTTTGCCGGTTTTCCTGCTGTGAATCCATTGCAGAGCCTGGTGCTGGTTCCTGATCCATCTTCCGATACTGGAGGGAGTAACAGCCTGATCCATCTTGAGCTGGTGTTCTGCCAGTTTCCGCCATGTTTTTCCTGTATATACTTTTTCTTTGATAAAACGGATATCCCCTACCTGTATGAATTTTCCCCTTGTCCTTGTTACGGCTACATTGATCAGCCTTTCACTGTCTTTTCCAGTCATAAGCATCCCAGCTTTTTCAAAAGGAAAGCTGTCAACGGTGTCAAAGACCATTATATCTCTTTCGCTCCCCTGGAAACGATGGACGGTTGCCGCAATAATGTCTGCAGCAGCAGCTTCAGAGCTGTATACCTCTTCCATGAACTGTTCCATCAATGAAGCTTGAACCCTGTAAGGTGTAGCATAACCTATTGACCTGGCCCCATCCAGATATGCCTCGTGGATCAGCTGGAATGAAAGCGCAAGATGAAGAAGGTTGCTTCTGGATCCGCTGTTATTATCTTTAACTCCGTACTTTCCCATCTCAGAGCTGTCAACCATAATAGATGCCATGTTTTTGAACGGATTTAATTTGGAAATACCTTCCCGCAGCTCGGCTGTGCCTTCAAAATCAGTCACAAGGGAATGGTAAACATGTTTATTGGTAAAAGCAGAAATATCCGGATGCATCCTCCTTTGTTCTTTCAGCAAAAACAAATGGGGATGCATCTGGCCATTCCCGACCGCAGAAGCTGCCCCTGAATGGTGGAAAATATCCTCTTTCAGCCATTTGACTGCCAGTTCGCTCCTGGAGGCGGCTATAGGCGGAAGCTGTTTGAAGTCTCCGCAAATGATGATCCTTTTACCCAGAGAGGCAGCAAAGGCAGCCTGCGGTACATAAGCCATGCTCGCTTCATCCACAATGACAAGATCAAATTGGCTTTCATAAATCGCCGGATCACCTGCTGCCCTGGCAAGAGTGGTTCCAATGATGCCTGCATCCTTAACATATTCAATTTCCTTTTTGCGGATCTTCTCCAGAACGGCTGCGAGCTTAGTTTCAATTTCAACCAGCTTTTCAGAATCCCTTTTACTGAAAGAGCGCCCCAAATCAGATTTTAACAGCCTTTTTTCTTCCATCAGCTGAGATTTTTTATCTGCCAGATCCGGGTGGTGCTTTTCAATGAGCCTGTCGGAATGAAACAGCCCCCCTGCATGTGCTTCACTGCTGCTTCTCGTTCCATACCTGAGAATATCCCCGTCTTTGGTTTCGGATTTGCGGGACGAAAAAGAGGCAATTTCGGCCATCAGTACATCAACCGCCTGGTTGCTGTGTGATAGAACAAGCACCTTCAGTTTTTTGAAATATTTATTAGCTGCTGTCCGGGCAAGCGTATATGTTTTCCCAGTCCCCGGGGGACCCCATACAAATGTAACCGGGTTATATTTGGATCTCAAAATAAGTTCATGGACAGGGGATTTTGCCTTTCCTCCCGGATGGGCTGCCGGCATGGAGGGATCCATCAGTTTTTTGATCCGCAGCCTCTTCGTTTTGCTTTTTTTTATATCATCAAGCCGCTGTATGAGCTGATCGATCAGCTCCCAGGGATCATGGTGCAGGGATGCATATTGCAGTTCCTCACCCAAATACTGGTCCGCAGAGACAATGATATTCCGGCCTTCAGAAGACAGGATCCTTCCTTCAGCTTTTTTATGCCCCCAGCTGATTTTCACCTGTGATCCGATAGGCACATGCAGTGCAGATTCTGTCTCAAAAAAATAAACAAACCCTTCATGGCTTGATATCAGAATGCCATTGTGAAGGGAATATTTACTGCTTCCATAATTTTTCATATGCTGTATTTCTGATTGAAGGGCCTTTTGCCATTCTGCTATATATCTTTTTGTGCTGCTCATCATATTTCTTCCTTTACTCAACAATCACCATTTGCTTCTTCTTTGGAAGAAGCGCCGGCCATTTTAATGAAAGATAATATAACACGGCTATAGCCAAAAATCCAATCTGGTTAAGCACTCCCCGCTTCCTGCTGATTTTTCGTCCTGGCAAATATGTATGTACGTACCATGATCAATAGCGTCATTACGATCAGGATGCCATGGAAGGATGCTGCAAGCACCGGCAGGCTGGTACTGTCAAGGACAGCTGGAGCCAGAATAAATCCGCATGCGAAACCGAGCGACTTCAGGAGCATGCCTACTCCAAATATCCTGCCCCTTATATGATTGGCCGATTTTTGGAGGATGGTTGCATGCAGGGTCGTAAAAGCTGCGTCAAAAATACCGGTTAGAAAAGCAACCAGTAATATTGCAGGGATATAGCTGCTTGATAAAAAGATGATAAACCCTGATGACATCAGGATGGCAGAAATGAAGCACGCAAGATAAATTCTGCTGCCCCTTGCCCACCGGAGCCTCGGCAGGAGGAATGCAGACAGAATAGACCCGATTCCCCATGTACTCCAAATCAACCCATAATAAAAGCTTTGTCTGTCAGGATTAAGGGCCTCTGCCAAAATCGGAATCCCAAGGTTATGGGAGCTTCCGGCAAAAGATCCTGCGAGGAAGACAAGGTTGACGAGCATAAGCATCGGAGCCAGCTTTAAATAGGCATAGACCTCTTTTATATCAGAGAAAATTGAAGACAGCTTCCCTTGAAGCGTCGAGTGAACACCCGCTTTCCTGCCAGGTGCCGATTCCCATTTAAGCATCATCAACACAGCAGCAGACAGGAAGTAGGTAGCTGAATCGATAATCAGTGTAATATGGTAGCCTATAATATCTGTCAGGATGCCAGCGGCCAAAAATCCGGCGACCAGGCTGGCGGAAGTAAGTCTGGAAATAAGAGCATTTGTCTCAAGCACCTTATTTTCGCCAAAGATCTGGGGGATTTCCGCATTAAAGCTGACCATAAAGCTGCTGTTGGAGAACCCAATAGCAAAGGATACGAGTATGATCATATAGGGTGATGGAAAAGAAATCAGGGACAAAATCAGAATGCCCCTTGCCAGGTCGCTGATGATCATGATCTTTCTTCTGTCGAACCGGTCTGCCAGTATGCCGGAAAAAATGCTTGAAAACACACCGCCGGCTGTCCTGAATGCCATAGCGGCAGCCATCCATCCTGTGCTCCCTGTAGCAGCATAAATGAGGACGTTGAGGACAATTGTATCCATAAAGGTGCCAAAATCTGAAAAAGCTTTTACATATAATATTACTTTTCTGTTCATTCCTTTACTCCAGTGCAGTTTTTGTCTATTTTATCCGGTATCTGAAAGTTTCGCAATACGAAATTTTCAGGCAAATAAAAGAAGTGCCCATGAAAAGCACTTCTTTTCTCCTTCTATTTTCCAATGAACATTTGTGTCCAGTAATTACCTTCGCCTGTATGCCCTACTCCTATATGGGTGAATTTGCTGCTGAGGATATTCTTGCGGTGCCCCTCACTTTTCATCCAGGCATCGACGACTTCCTCTGCAGATCTTTGTCCCATGGCAATATTCTCACCTGCTGTTGAATACTCCACTCCAAAGTCCCGCATCATATCAAATGGGGAGCCATAAGTTGGACTAGTATGGGAAAAGTAATTCTTAGCCTGCATATCATCTGATTTTTCCTGGGCAACACCGCTCAGAGAGCTGTCAGATTTCAATGCAGCAAGGCCGTTCTTCGTTCTTTCTGCATTAGTCAGCTCGATGACTTTGGATTCCATATCGCTGATGCTTTGGTCAGTGTCTCCTGCCTTTTGCTGTCCCTGTTCCTCAGCGCCATTCTGCCCCTGGTCACCCTGGCCGCCAGGCGCTGTTCCCTGGCCTGCCCCATACTGAGTGCCAGGCTCCATGCCTGCTCCCTGTTCTGCTTGATTCTGTCCTGGAGCTGCCTGCTGTCCTTCCTGTCCTTGCTGCCCTCTTTCTTCACCCGTATAAAAACGGAACATGCCATTATCCTGCTGTTCACCATGCGGGAATTCTTCGCTTGGCATGCCAGTGCTGTAAGCATTCGGATCAATCGTAATAAATCCATTGTTGATTTCCTGAAGGCTTTCCATCATTCCTTTTGACTGCTGGCTGCTGCGGTCATTTAAAAAGTTGGTCTGGCCCTGTCTGCCATTCCCGGCATTCAGTGTGTTGAGGCCGCCTTGCCTGTCATCTGCAGCATTATTAGAGGCGCAGGCAGACACCAGCATCACTGCAAAAACTGCTGGCAAAAAGCTGAATTTCATTTTGCTCATTCTGTTAACCCCTTTTCATAATAATGTAACGGTCTTATTTTGCACTGCATGACCGATCTATTATGAATGGAATTATTTACAGCAGAAAAAATAATAAACCTCCTATTCCTGCCGCACGACATGATAGCTGTTATAAAGGGCGAGCCAGCTTTGCGGGGCACGGAGGCTGATTTGCCAGAAAGTGGTGCCCAGTAGCTGATAACGGTCCATAAGAAGGTATTTCTGCATATAGCTGCGGATATCATCAAACCAGACGGTATGGAGCTGCCCCTCATCGTAATAAGTAAAGAATGGTGCTGCCCTGTTGCTGTCATACTGGATATTAGTGCCTTTTTCTATTGCCCTGTTCTGTGCCTGGAGAACTGACAGAGAGACAGTTTTGTTGTCCGGTCCGAATTTGTCATACCCGTATAAGGGCAGGGCAATCTGCAGCTTACGCGGAGGAATCTGAGTAATGGCGTACTTGACTACATCCTCCATCCATGGCAGCGGTGAAACAGGCTCAGGCGGCCCGCCGGGATAACCGTAATCGATTGTCATGACGGCAACAATATCTGCAGCAGCACCGATTGCCTCATAATCATAGGCGCCAATGATCCTGTTTGAAGGAATATCCTCTGTTTTTGCATGGACATTGACATGAAGAATCAGATTTCCAAGGGCAAGCTTCAGCTCAGCAAGAAATCGGGAAAAGCTGTTCCTTTGCGGCGGAGGTATGAATTCAAAATCAATGCTGACGCCGCTGTAACCCTTCTCTTTAGCCAGACTGGCAATACTGCTGACCAGATTGGCTGTATACCTTCTATTTCCCAGCACGCTTCCGGCCAGTTCCGGATCAAAGTCGCCATTCTGATAGTTGCGGATCA
Source organism: Bacillus sp. MMSF_3328 (assembly GCF_030733525.1). Lineage (NCBI taxonomy): Bacteria > Bacillati > Bacillota > Bacilli > Caryophanales > Bacillaceae > Bacillus > Bacillus sp. MMSF_3328. The sequence continues at coordinate 29,383 of NZ_JASHIV010000033.1, forward strand.
TGAGCAGCGGGAGGATGCCCAGCTCTTTGCTTTTATTGATAACAGATGTGTCATCAAGGAGCCTGTAGGCAGTTCCCTCTGCCCGGAATGAATAGGCAGTGATGGCAAGATAGGTAAGGAGGGGCGAAATTCCTTCCAGTATGGGGAAAAGAGCCTCAGTATTGTAAGGCAATATAAAACCAAGCGTCTGAATGCCGTATTTAAGTGGTGAAGGAATGAATATGTTCTGTCCTTGCTGAAGATTATATGGATTCAAGCCGGGATTTGCTTTAAGAATAGAATCAATTTGTGTCTGATAAAAAAGAGAAAGCCGATAAACGGTGTCTCCCTCCCTTATTATATGAGAGCGGACAGGCAAAGTGTCCAGAGGGATATACAGCGCCAGCCCGGGCACTATTTCATTGGCGTCCTTCAATCCATTAAGAAGTAAGATGTCGGCTGGGGAAACAGAATATTCATTGGCAATCTGCCATATGGTGTCACCGTATGATACAACATGAATTCCCATTTCAGCACCTCAAATAGGTTTTTATACCATCATATGGATCTCCAATGAATAATAGAATATAAGATAACATCCAGGTCTCTTTTCATAAGAAAAACACAGGGCTTTCGGCGCCCTGTGTTGATCTATCCCTAATTTTTGCTGTAGTCATCCGTATCCGGTGAAACCATTCCGCCCGCCCCGGAAGTGTTAACATCCGGTGCAGCGCCTTCAGGCTGGGAAGGAAGCTTATGATGTTTATATTCTTTGTTGTTTTCATCTGCCAAAGGTGTCTGGCTGTGATCTTTCTCATCTATAGAAAGAATCTCGAACTCAGTCCCCTGCAAGTATCCTTCCAGCTTTGTCCTCATATCATCTCTATCTATCTTTCCTTCAAAGCGCAGCTCTGCATTAACAGTTATCATGAACGATCCGTCCTTTCGTTAATTAAGTTATTTTTGCTTAATTTATCACGAAGATGTGCCGGGGGTTGTTTCACCCTTCAGGGTTTCCTTTGCTTCTTCGATGGTTGTGAAAACGAGTACTTCCGTTACCTGCTGCCCATCATGTGATACTGCAAGGAATCCGTCTGCAAGCTGATGGATGTCAGCCAGCGTCCCTTCCTCGCCGCCATCAAGCTTGACCGATTCTTTAAATTCCAGCTGGCCTTTTTCAGCCCATGACTGAACCTCTGCTGAATAGGTCCCATAATCCATTCCTTCTGTGATGCGGTCATCCAGTTCTCCTGCGCTTAACTTTTCCTCCTCTCCTTCCGTATTTGTCTGTTCGTTATACCCTTCTGTCGTATTCTGCTCATCTGAAACGGTTTCTTGGTCATCCTCGGCACCGCAGCCTGAAAGCACTATGGCTGCAGCGGCTGCCAGGGTGTATATCTTTTTCACCGGCTCCACTCCTCTGCAATTGGTTTTGTTACAATGTTAATACCCGTTTCTGCAAAGAACATTCGTCATAAATAAGGTTCTTTACAGCGGAAGGTTCAATAATACTCTGTAAGTGTTATGTGCTGATCCGGCATTTCTGTGAATTGTTGCTCCATATGCCGTTCAGGTGTCCTGAATGTGTGGCTAAGTGAGCCCTTAATCAGCAGCGGCGCTTAACACACAGCGCCAAGTAAGAATTCGTTTGTATATATGGAAAAATATTTCCTTTCCTAAAACCGTGAATTCAACTATAATGAACTGTTAGGAAAGGAGGGTGTAAAATGGCTGAACTGACGCAATATGTTTTTTTTGACTTTGAGATGCTCTGTTCGAACAAAGGGATGCTGTTTGAAGATATGGAGGCAATCAGGCTTGGTGCAGTAAAATATGATCTGATTACAGAGAAGCTTTCATTTTTCGATGAGTATATAAAGCCGGAAAATCATAAGCCGCTCAGTATGTTCTGCAAAAGGCTGACCGGCATTGAAGATAAAGATCTCAGGGATGCAGACAGATTTGCTGATGTATTTTCCACTTTTCTTTACTGGGTTAATGGAGTGAAGAAAACCAGGTTCTATTCATGGTCCAAAAGCGATCTGTCCCGACTGAATGCTGATGCAGCCAGACATGGGATCCCGTCTGCCACAATTGAAAAAATCAATTCCAGATATGTCGATTTCCAGGAAGTGTTTTCAAACCGTGCGGCTAATAATACACCCTCTGTTGAAAACGCCCTGGCACTGTATGGGCTGGATTTCGTCGGAGAAACGCATAACCCGATGTTTGATTCTTATAACACACTGCGGATATTTTTTGCATTTGAGCGCAATCCCCAGCTCACTGAAAAAATCATGGCTGAAAGATTTATACTGCCGGGGAGAACACTCACAGTGGATCAGATAAATGTAGAGGTGAAAAGCCAGTTCGCCAAGGATATGGAAGAGTTTTTTTCCAGTCTGCAATGGATCTACAAAATGAAGGAAGCACAGCAGCTTGTCAAAAAAGCGAAAAGAATTTGCAAAAGGTATAAAAATGTCGCAGGCAGCAGCTCCGGCATCTTTGATGAAGAAATTCGAAGCGATACTAAAGACTTTATGCTTTTTTACGAAGGCCTTAAGAAGAATTACTTGGAGCATATAACCTATTCATCCCGCATACTGATTCTGGATGAAGAGAACTTTTCCTACAGGAAGACCCTTTTGGCAAGAGCCTCCCTGGATGGACAAGACCGTCAGGCCGTTTAAGGCTTTTCGGATACATATTTATTAACTTTACTCATGAGGAGCTGTATAAAATGGAAAGAATAAAACTGAATGAGGATTTATCTTTTTCACGGATCATCCATGGTCTTTGGAGGCTTGCTGACTGGAAACAGTCAGACCAGGAAACACTTTCGCTTATAGAATACTGCCTGGAGATGGGCATCACAACCTTTGACCATGCCGATATTTATGGAGGCTACACCTGTGAGGATCTGTTTGGGAAAGCGCTTGCTCTGAAACCTGAATTAAGGGAAAAGATGGAGATTGTCACTAAGTGCGGAATCGTCCTCCAATCACCCAACAGGCCGCAGCATAAATCACACCACTATAATACCAGCCATGAGCATATTATAGAGTCGGTCAATTATTCTTTAAAGAATTTAGGGACAGACTATCTGGATGCACTGCTTATCCATCGTCCTGATCCTTTCATGGATCCTGAACAGACCGCACAGGCTTTCATTGAACTGAAGAAAGCGGGAAAGGTCAGAAACTTTGGCGTTTCCAACTTTAAAAACCACCAATTTGATATGCTTCAATCTTATCTGCCGTTTCAGCTGGTCACAAATCAGATTGAGCTTTCTGCTTATCATCTTGAAAATTTCGAAGATGGGACACTTAATCATTGCCTGGAAAAAAGAATTGCTCCTATGGCCTGGTCCCCTCTCGCGGGAGGAAGGATCTTTTCCGCTCAGGATGAAAGGGCAAAAAGGCTTCAGGCTGCCCTGAAAAATATAGCAGGGGAAATAGGAGCGGGTGACATTGATGAGGTTCTCTATGCATGGCTTCTGAACCATCCGGCACGGATTATGCCGATCATTGGATCAGGCAAAAAGCAAAGAATTGAAAAAGCAGTTAATAGCATGAAACTGAAGCTGGACAACCATCAGTGGTTTGAAATCCTTCAAAGCTCCATGGGTCATGATGTTCCATAACTGAACAAACCGAAAGGCCGGCCACAAGAGTGGACCGGCCTTTCTGATGCTGCTAGAATTTCATTCTGATTATTGGAACATGCCTTTGAAAGCTGGAGTAGAAATATCAACACCCTCAAAGACCTTGGTCATGCCCGCAATATACTCTTCTTTGAATGTCTCAGCTTCAGCAAGGTCCTCTGACCCGGCCTTAAGAAGTTCGCCTTTTTTTGTGAAATATTGAACGAGGCTGTCAGATGCACCTTCGATATCTGCAGAATAGTCGCTCAATTCTTCAGGGATTTCAATTCCGTCTAAACCAGGTTCAAAAGCAGAAGCTGCTTCTGCAGGATCTTTGCCTTCTTCTGCAAAAGATGCCTCAGTACTGCGGATCAGCTTGGTGACTTCAGATTGGTAGCTGAGGAGCGCAGATTTTTGTTCTTTGCTGCTGTCAGCCTGTTCAGCTGTTTCAGTCTCGGCGGCTGAAGTGTCCTTTTCGGTGTCAGCCTCTTTAGACGTGTCATCGGAACACGCTGCCAAGCCGGCAGTCATAAGGGAAGCCATTAATAATGCCATAAATTTTTTCATTCTTCTCTCTCTCCTTTTTCTGTTGACCCTTTTTTTAAAAATAGGTTATTTACTGACAATTTATAATTTAACTAGTTTTCATACTTTTTTCAACCCTTTTTTGTTCGAAAGTCGAAACAAAAAGATATTTCTAAATAATTTTTAAATATTATGAATA
>NZ_JASHIV010000034.1:0-21993 GCF_030733525.1 Bacillus sp. MMSF_3328
GACTTGTTGCAACGATCCCTGACCGAGCGCATTGTTGAACAGGGTGCTCGCGTGCTTTCTCCATTATTATAAGTTGATGTATCCTGTTTTTATTGTTCTATGTTAAATCTAGATTTAAAAAATTTCATTGTTTTTAAAATATTTCTGATTCATTTGAAAAGAGTCGAAAACCCGTGTTAGAAGAACTTTCAATATGGTTTTTTTTACGATGGAAATTCATTACTAAAAAACGGTAATACTAAACAGGCAGCTCAAAGTGTTTGAATTCAAAAATATCTGTTACTTTTTAATTTAAATATAAGGGATGATATCAATAGATAATATATTTGATAAGGAAATACGTTTATTAGAGGATAAACTGTACCTTTTAGAATTAAATAATTGGCTAAAGAATGAATTTTTAACTTGGGAATGGTGGATATTAGTTGGTTTTTTAGTTGTACCTTGGATTATATGGTCTAAACTCGTTAAACGAGACATTATTTTAGAAATTTTGTTGTTTGGTACCATAATTATCATAACAACAACCTTATTAGATGTAGTTGGTGCACAATACAGTTTTTGGGATTACCCCATTGCATTCCTACCTTTTATTCCCAGGGCCTTTCCTTTTGATTTTTCAATGGTACCTGTAGCTTACATGTTATTATATCAATATTTTAGAACATGGAAATCTTTTATTTTAGCCCAGATCATTATGGCACTAACATATGCCTATATAGGTGAACCCTTTTGCGAGTGGGTCAAACTTGTTAAATATTTAGAGTGGAGATACAGATATTCATTCATATATTACATCATTGTTGGAATTGTAACTCGAGCTTTAATACTAAAACTAGCCTCTTTATCTAAACCTCAAGATCTTACAACTAAGTAAAATTTAAATTGGAGGAAAAAACTTTGGAAGAAGTTAATATTGGTTTACTGACGATCAAAGTCATCGTTGGTTTTGCAACTTTATTTTTTATCATTATCATAACAGGCAGAACATCCATCTATCAGTTAACCCCGTTTCACTTAGTTTTTGTGTTAGTACTTGGAGATTTTTTAGGAAATAACATTTATGAAGATAAGGTAGGGATTTTTCATTTTTTATATGCCATCGGATTGTGGACGTTTCTTATGTTGGGAATAGAGTTTATGACTCTAAAAAATAAATCGACACGTTCTCTCTTATTAGGCAATCCTAACATCATCATTCGAGATGGTGTTATGGACAGAAAGTTACTTACAAAGAACAAATTGGATGTAAATCAAGTATTGAGTATACTCCGTCAAAATAATGTCTTTTCAGTTCGCGAAGTCAAATACGGTATATTGGAAGCTAATGGGCAAATAAGTTTATTATTAAAATCCAAGTATCAAAAACCAGACAAGCAAGATCTCAATCTTCCAGAAAGTCCAGTAGACCTCCCAACATCGTTAATTATAGATGGGGAAATTTTATGGGATAATTTACATGAACTCGGATTTGATCAACAGTGGTTAGATAACCAATTAACTACCAATGGATATGATAATGTAAAGCGTATACTTTACGCAGATTGGCGAGAGAGTGAAGGCATACATGTAAGTCCTAAATAAAATTTGTTAGGATAAGAGCACATCAATTTTCTTGGTGAATATAAACTTTAGTCTTCAACAATCAGGCGCTTTAATGAAGTAACTAAAGCTTAATTTTTCACTTATAACACCGAGAAATTAGACTTTTTATATTTTGGTTTCCTTAACGTTGTAAATCCGCATTTTCCTGACGCTACCCCAAGGAGATAAAAATATGAAAATTCGCATATCTGGGAAGGTCGAGAAAGGATGGCCCCAAGAAGGTTGTGAAGATAAAACTCTTGTCGTTGATACCGACACATTTAACTTCTCTATCGAACAACATTACTCCGGCGGTGTGACTGTCAAAACTAGTCGCAAAGGCCGTCCGCTCAAATTGTGGTATGATAAGGTAGAATTTTTAGATGAATCATTTGAAATTAGAGCAGATTAAGTGGTAACTAATCCAAAACAATGCGAGGGAGAACATTATGGATATTATAATGATAGGTTTGGGGTCTTTAATAATGATTGCCGCTGCTTTATATGTGATTTTTATTTTGCCTTTGCAGCTTCATATCAAAAAGAGCCGGCAACGACAAAAAATGCTTGAAAATGAAATATTGGAAATAGAGTTTGAAATGGCGAGATCAAAAAAATAATACTTTTTAACAAATAATACGAAAATAATTTCGCTGTTTTATTGCGATGGTATCATAATTTTTAAAAAGCTCTAGTCTAATATAGGCTAGAGCTTTTCTTTCATTATCTCCTGAATATGCGGCTATGATTACCCGTAAACAGCAACTAAAGCCTTTTGGAGCCCAAGTATTTTGCCTGTCGTCAATCGATGTTTACCACCCTCATAAATAAGAAATCCACCTTCCACTTTAACTACTTCAGGTAGACCATGGTGATCCGCTTCTTCCTGAGTAGGAGTTGAAAGAAACCTTGCAAAATCGCTTTTGTTTTTCTTATAAGTATTAAAGAAAAGGCCTTTCCGCGTTTGATCAAGATATGAAATCCAAGTTGTAGAACTACTACATTCAGTGCTTCTGTACGTCCCAATAAGGGCATTTAATTCTATTTCCTCTACACCTAAATATGTGGGGGATAATTCATCCCGGTAACATACAAAGTCTAGTGATTCTACTTTTGCTATCATTTCAGGAGTAAGTCCTAAAATTTTTATTTTTTCGTCAAGTTCCATATGCTCCTCTTTCCCAGGCTTTTATTCTGATAACTATGCACAAGGGACGTAATGATCCCTTATGCATATTACACCTTTTGTCCCTATTAAAGTTGCGACTTTCCCTTTAGGGGTATTTACGTGATAAACACGAGGGGCTGTCTAAACCGCCTTTCATGTGCAAAGCCAAAGGTCTGTTTGACTCACACAGCAAACACTTCGGTGATGTCCAGCTAAAGGTATAAGTTGGATTCAATAAAGATTAGTGTAAATAAATTCTAATAAAATATTCTTTTGTTTGTAAAGAGTTTCCAGCAAGAAGATTGTAAATAATGATTGGGAAAATTTTCATCATATTTCGTCACTATCCCCAGGTTAATTTCATCGTGGCAGCTGCCGGCTTCAATTAAAGTTTGGTAGCTCTAAAGAGCCAATTAATTTTCTATTGCACTCTACAATATTTTTAGATAAGATAGAATCAAGAAAAAGGAAAATTTAATATCACGAATGGGAATACCCCACTCTGTACATGACAGTGCATATTTATTGCGCGTATTGTCGTGTCTGGAGTGGGGTTTTTTCGTTTTATTTTACGAAAAAATGTCATTACATATCCTACTCTGGAGGTGAAATGAATGAGAAAGTGGATGAAATCAATGATAACCTCTGCCGCTGCTCTACTAGTTTTATTGCATACTAACGTTTCGGTATTCGCTAGTGCAAATGCCAAAAATGCATTAAAGGAAGCAGGGATTACTCAAACAGGCAATATTGATGGGATGTATACCGATTTAAATGCTGTTGTTTATTTCATTATGGCTCTTGGTGGGTTCTGGATCGTCGGTATGCTTGTTTGGGGCGGAATGACTCTTGCTGGAAGTGGTGGAAACCCCCAAAAAAGAACAGAAGGATTTATTAAACTTTCATTAGTTCTTGTCGGAGCTTATGTCATTTTTAAAGCATACGACATTGCAGGATGGGCAACCGGTCTAGGCGGAGGAGCCTAATCAAAATAACCCTGAATTTTTTTACGGTACTAATTAAAAATACCTTCTTTCATTCAGAGGAAGGTATTTTTTCATAGAGAAAGCCAAAGGGGAGAAAAAATTGCGAATTGCAAAAGTTCCTATAGATATGTCGAGTGAACAAAAGGAGATCTTAGGCATTGTCTCCAAGAGGCAGCTTGCCTATATAGTTGTTGGTGTTATTCTCCTTTATTCCTACGTTCCCATTGTTTATAAATTTTTTTCAATATTAGGGTGGCTAACAGGGGCTATATTCGGGCTTGTTTCTGCAGCCCCAACAGTTGCACTAGTCATCTTTCTCGGATTTACCAAAGTAGAGAAATACAATATGAATCGTGATTATTACTTTTACATCCGGTTACAAAGAAAAACACAATACGGCTCTTGGCGCAAAGGTAATTGATAATAAAAGGAGTGGAACGACTTGAAAGATATCATTTTTTTGTTATCTGTAGGATTGATCATATATCTAGTAACGAGAATTATCTTAAAAGAACCAATCTTACCTTGGAAAGAGAAAGAGGGGACATCGGATAATCAAATATTAATAGACCAAGGCTCTTCATTAGACGATGAAGGAACTGCCCCATTATCAAAACAGGTTTCCTATATAGTTGTTGGTGCTATTCTCCTTTGTTGCTACGTTCCCCTGATTTATATATTTTGCTCAATATTTGGTTGGTTATTAGGAGCTATATTTGGCCTTGTCTCCTTAGCCATAACAGTTGCGATATTCATCTGTCTCGAATTTATAGATAAAAAAAATACTTCACATGATTACAATACTTACATCCGGTTACAAAGAAAAACACAATACGGCACCTGGCGCAAAGGTAATTAATAAATAAAGGGGAGGGATCGATTTGAAAGATATCATTTTTTTATTATCTGCAGGATTGGTCGTTTATGTAATATCAAGAATTATCTTAAAAGAACCAATCTTACCTTGGAAAGAGAAGAAGGGTACACCGGTTAATCAAATTCCATTTAAAAAGGCAAAAAGTAAAAAAGACCAAATCTCACCATTGGACGAAGAAGAAGCAGCTCCATTTTATGAGTTATTTCCAAGCATCCAATCCATTGAAAATCATATGATCCGTCATAATGACAATACTTTTTCCATGGTTGCTGAAGTCGAGCCAGTTAATTATTTTCTTTTAGACCAGTCTGAACAGGAAGGAATCGATGCAGTCTTTGAAACTTGGCTGGCGCAAATAAGTTACCCCGTGAGAATATACCTTCAAAATCGATTCATTGATTTAGCAGATCCGATAACAGAAATTCAGAGGGTCATGGAACAGGAAGAAGATTTGCCTCTTCTAGCTTATGAATACGGTCAAAAAATGATAGAGGATCTTAAAAATTGGCAGCAAGCTCAACCCCGGTATGAAACCAAACGCTATCTCATTCTAGATTATAAAGTTGACTCCAAAGATATTAAAGCTGAAGACGCAGAAGAATTAGAAGAAAAAATACTGGATAAAGCATTCAATGAATTATACCGAAGAGTGATGACTGCGAAAACTCAACTTAGGAAGGCCGATATGGATGTACAGATGCTTACAAGTGAAGGGATCGGAGAAGTCCTTTACTATTCGTTCAACAGAAGAAAAGCCATAAAAAACAGATTCAAAGATGTAGCAGAAAAAGAACAGCTGGCTTTGTATGTTACAGCTGATCAAACGGCCTCCCATATTGCCAGGGTAAAAGGAGAGATGGAAAGTGCTCAAAAAGAAGAACAAACGCAAGCAAGTTGAAGAAATAGTTGAAACTCCCATAAATGAAGAAGAATTACCCATAAATATGAAGCCAACCATATGGGATGTGATTTCACCTGAAGGTATAGGAATAAATCATCTTTCTGAGGATTCCGGGGTTATAAAGCAGTCGTTGGGGACAAAAACTCACTTCCGCCCTTTTTATATCACAAGGGATGGCTATCCGCGAAAAATGAAAACTAACTGGCCGTATGCTATTACTTCAAGCGGAGAAGTGGATCTGATGTTTGATATACACAAGATCCCCAAAAATGATGCTATACGAATGCTGCAGATGCAAAATACTATTTTAAAATCTAACCTCTCCTTTCAAACTAGACGCGGTAATCAAGATCAGATTTTAGATATTCAAACTAAAATTGCTGATACAGAAATACTGATGGAAGAAATCCAGTTTGGTGATAATGATTCGTACCATGTGGGCATTCTCGGAAACATTTTTGCGAATAGTGAACGTGAATTGGAAAAGTATAGTGAATACCTTGAAGACGAATTGAGCTCATTATTTTTTAAGCTTGCCTCGACCTGGGGACGTGTGAAAAAAGGGTTTAGATCTACCAATATGTTAGCCAACAACGAAATTAAAGATAGTCTTAGAAATATAGATAGACGGTCTTTGGCTACTTTTGCCCCATTCATTTCGGGGAGCGGAAAATTCAACGGTGGCATACCCATCGGAAAGAATAAAATTACTGGTCAAAAAGAATTCTATAATGCTTTTGGAACCTATGAGAATAGGCCACCAAATTATAATATGGCTATTTTTGGTGTATCCGGTTTTGGTAAGTCATTAGCTTTGAAACTACTCTTAGCAAGGGAAACAACGGGCTTAGCAGTATACTCCAGATTGATTGATGTCGAGGGAGAATTCACCAAAATTGTCAGACGTTTAGGCGGAATCAATTTAAACCTTTCTGAGGAAAGCAATATCAGAATTAATCCCCTCGCAATTAATGTCTCCAATATTCCACTTGAGGAAAAAGAGGATGAGGAATTAGAGCTCCTGGATGAATCCGACGAGAGGGAAATCATCGAGAAAAACGGAAAAAAATACATCTCTTTCGTGCCAATTCGAGAAAAAATAAATGAAGCCCTAGACTTCTTTGATATTATTTGTCGCGGAAAAAACCAGGAAGAAGATGGCCTGAATGTATTTGAACGAAATTTTATTGAAGAAGCTATGAAACATGTATTTAAAAAATACGGATACACCACTCATCCTAAATCAATTTTCGAGAACAATGTTAAAGAAGTGAACGGAAAGATTGTTCAATCTCAAGTGAGAAAACCTGAACCTACAATCAGTGATGTATATGAATACTTAGTCAACAGTTATGGCCAAGAATATAATGCTGAAAGATTAATAGCAGCTATTCGTCCCTTCCTTAAGGATGGTTCTAAACCTATTTTTGATGGTCAAACATATCTAGGTGAAGAAGTAAATCAGGATTTACATACTGCTCGATTAGTAAGTTTCAATATCTCTCAGATGGAAGAAGGCTTTTTGAGGCCAATCGCCTACCACGTAATTTTGAATTATATATGGGAGTACTTTGTAAAAAATGTAGAAAACGAAACTAAGAAAAAAATCGTGTTAGCAGATGAGTTTTGGACACTAGTAGACTCGGACCAAACAGTATCCTTTGCAGAAAAAGTAGCAAGAAGGGCACGAAAAAGAAATGCTGGGTTCCGGATTGCCTCCCAGGACTTTGTAAGGATTCTGGAGTCAAAAAAAGCAAGGGGTGTATTGCAAAATACTCACACCTTTTTATTTTTGAAGCAAAATAAAATTGATCTTAAATTGATTGAAGAAAACTTTGACCTATCACAAGGCGAACTCAATATTTTATTCCAAAACCCTGATAAAGGGGAGGGAATTTTACGGAGCGGCCGTTCATCTGTCTGGATTCAAACTGATCCATCAAAAGATGAACTCGTCTTTATTGAAAGTAACAACGCTGTCCTTGAAGAACATCGAAAAAGAAAACAGTTCAATGATCATGCCTTCTATCAATAAATCGTGAAAGGAGGGTTTTAGAAATGCTTAATGCAGTTGCTGAAAAGCTGATAGATATATTTGAAGGCATCATTGAATGGATGTTTGATAGCCTGATTGAACCCTTTACAGGGATTGCCCAACTGAAAGACCTGGTTTTTGGTCGAAATGGAGATGGAAAACTGGTATGGGGCACATTTCAAGCCTCTGACTTAACTGATGCTTTTAATCCTTTATACACAACAATGATGACATTAGCTGGGTTTTTCCTGGTAGCTTTTATTGTCCTATATGGAATGAGAATTGCCGGCGCACCGCTAAATCCGCAACGTCGTAACGAATCCATTGAAATGATAAAAGATTTACTTCTTGTAGGAATCGTTTTATTCAATCTTCCTACTTTATATGACCTTCTATTTTCCGTAAATCAGTCGATAACCGGCCTTTTTGGAGGAGCTTACGATAGCAATTTAGATAAGTTGAATGAAGAGCGTTCTGAAGAAGCTTCAGGGGTTATCGGGTACATATTCATTCAATTGATCCTATTAGGCTTAATGCTTTGGGCCAACTTTTACTATTTAATGCGTAAAGTCACGCTCATCATTCTTATGGCAATGGGACCATTAATGTTAGCCTTTTGGCTGCATCCACAGACAAAACCAATAACCTCTTCTTGGTTAAAAGAATTAATTGGCTCCATATTCGTTCAGTCCATTCATGCGTTTGTATTTTGGACTGTAGCAACGGTCTCAGCAACAAGCAGTGGTTTCGTTGAAACTGTGATCGTGTATCTAATATTCATCCCAATTTCCGAGTCTGTGAGAAAACTCCTTCTTATGGGAGGAGATATGCAGGGCGGTCTAGCCAAAGCTGGGTCCATGTTAGGACTGGGGGCATTGGCCGGGATGTACGGAGCTGTCAAAGGAGCAATTGGTGATAAGAGTGTAATGGGGGCATTAAGAGAATCCTACAATGGCATTCGTAAAGGAACTGGCTCACAGTCACAAAATGGCGATGCCGGTTCAAAAGAAACCATGGGGGCATTACCAGGTTCAGATATTGGAACTTCCCCGACAGCTGAGAAAATGCTAAAAGCCGGCGACATTTTCAGCAGATCAGGTAAAGCTGTTTTTGGAATGGCCGGAGCAGTAGCTGGCTCACCAATGGGTCCGGCAGCTTCCATAATGGGTGCTACAGGGGCTTCTGCTGTCGGAGGAGCTGCAGGTGGTCTAGCAGGAAGAGCTGGTGCAGCCGCAATCCAGGGATTAGCAGCCAGGAATAAGATAGGTCTTGCTGCTTTCCAAAATGGTGGTATTGGAAAAAACGATCAGGTATTTGAAGAAAACTTAGCTAATGAATTAGCAGATCGCGAAACCACCAGTTGGGCGGACCAAAATAAAGCGAGCGAGCTGAACCGATTAAGAGAGCTCCATCCAGATGCAACAAATAAAGAATTAGAAGATAAATTCAATCATATTAAAGTACAAAAACGAGCCGGGTTTTACTCGGATGCAAAGGCTAATTTCGCAGCTGCTAAATCACAAGACGGGCAAAACGCCAAGGGGGCCAAGTTGGTAGAAGCCTCTTCTCAAGCAATGGCCAACCAATGGGCAGATGATAATAAAAACTCGTTCTATGCAGATTACGAAAAAGGGAACCCCCGGTCTGCTGATGAAAGCCAGGAGAGCTTTGAGTCGAGGAGAGCGGTTGCTTTTCAACAAAAAAAAGCTCAAATGCTAAATGGCTTTGCACAAAAAGGCAACCAAATAGTATCTGAAATGGCAACTGATGCTAATGAACCTATCAATAAAAAGGAGTTCATGAGTAAATTAGGCACTTCGGTAGGTGAAGCGGTAGGTTCATCCTCTAGACAGTCATTAACAAGTGCAGCAAACAAAGCTGTGTCACATGTTCAAGGTGAAAATGTTCTTCAAAACAATGGAAAGCCAAATACCCTTTATCTGGCTAGTCGGATGGCTAATTCAAAAACAGAAGAAATGGGTCAACAATTCATCTCTCAGCAAATGGACAATGGGGTTTCTCAAAATGAAGCACATCAAATGTGGAATGATAAAATGCCCGCGGTTCACCAAGCTAATCTTTCTAGCTATAAACAAAATATTGATGCTGCAGGAGCTAAGACCTTCACAAATGGTTTTCAAGGCTCAATGGAGCGTATGGGTGATGTTGGAGTACGTACAATTAATTATTTGGCAGCAAGCTCTGGAATCCGGGGAATGGTGCAAGGTACAAAGAACTTAGGATCTTCCCTCCAATCAGGATTCCAAGAAGCCAGTGCCTCATTGGCTGTTTCCTCTGAATTTGGAAATGCCGGCTTCCTTTCTCATGTGAAGGGATTTAAACAAGCCGCTACAGAAGGTATTCAAGGTACCATGACAGCCCTGGCTGATTCTAATGGCGGGGTATTACAGTCTCAAGTTAAAATGCAAAACATGGCGGGCTATACAGCCGGCGTTTTACTTGGGACTAAAGGATATCAAATTGGAAAAGCAGCGGTGTCAAAATTCTCGCCGTTAAAAGAAGACGTACAAAATCAAATAAAAGCTCCCGCTGAAGTTATACAAATGGCTCAAACAATAACGGATGATTATGGTAATCAAAAAATTGCTCCAGGAGCAATTCGCCAAATTACAACTCCAAATGAATCTTTCATTGAAGTCAGGACAAAAAGCGGAGAAACACAAGTCGTATCCCGTACTGGAGCCGGTCACAGTGGTATGCGGAACGGAGATGTGGTTTATCAGGATTTGGATGTGCAAGGAGATACACTGGTTGCTTCCAGTTCAAAAAATGGTTCCCCAAGCACCTACCGGTTAGATAGTGGGGGCGGACGTGTACCAGCTTCCATTACAATCAGTAATGATCCGAATGAATTATTGGGAAATCCACAGATTTCAGATCGACATAAACCTTCCAATAAGGTCCAGTTACCCTCATATAGCCAAAATGTTGATACTGGCCAATTTTTTGTGGAAGATATCAGAAACCATGGAATGAACAACCTCCAGGTTGTTATTGAAAGTGATCGTCAATTTGTAACTGCACAAAAAGAAGGCATTACTTATCGAGTATCACCCATTTATTCGGGAGACACTCGATTAATGAATTCCGATTCTATTCAAGTACCGGTGGAAATTAAAGATAATCAATTAAAACCGACTAGCCCTGTAAAAGGCTCAAGCATTGCCGTAAACGGCCATGCTACAACTCTGGAAAACTCTTCGTATACGGAGTATCCAGAAAGCCCTGGAACCGCGTATTATTCGTCTAAAGCGATTGAGGCGTTAATGCCTTCAAAGGCCGCTATTCGGGCACAGAGAGGCTTAGATAAGCGGATGAAATTAGACGAGGTTCGTCGTAAACAGGGACTACTTGGGTGATCCTATGAATCAATATAACGATGATCACCAAAATAGGATTGCTGAAATTGCTAAACATAAAGCAAGAAAAGCCATCAGAACCAAAGCAAAGGTTCTCTTAAAGAAAGCAGGAAAGGCTGCGGCACGCATGGTTATCCATGCTGCAGCTGCAGCCCTCAAATCATTACTCAGCGTACTCGGATACATCGGATTGCCCTACATACTTGCACTTGGAGGTATCCTGCTCATTTTATTAATGATTTATATGGGCACGACGATGTTATTCTCTGACGAAAATTCAGCTCTTGGTAGAGGGGGGAAGGAATTGCAGTCATATATTATTCAACAAGCTGATTCTACTGTAGATATGACGCGTCCCGAACAAATTCCCTATCGAGTACCCCATGAATTAATTGTTTCAGCTCTTCAAATCTATGATTCTACTAAACATGGAAAAACGGACAAGCAAGCTGTACAGATAATGGCTAAAGCTTTAAAGCCAGTCTTCCAATATGATAAATACAAAGGGTCCATCGAAACAGAAGTGACCACTTGCATAGATGGTGAGTGCAGCACGAGTAAAAATGAGACTCCTTTTACCATTGAACCCCTTACTTACGTTGAAGCTTGGGATCGTGTTTTGAATGTCACTCATTCACCTCATACTACAGAATGGAAAACCACGGTTTCCGAGAGTACCGCAACGAAGACAGTTCCTAAGAGAGATAAGAACGGAAGGGTTATCCCACGTCAATATGAGACAGTAACTGTACCCAAAAAGGTTACAACCAAATCAAGAGCTCATACCTACGTCCCGGAAAAGGTGGAGGTAGAAGACTATACTTATTTTGATCGTGTGTTGTCTGCAGAACCGTTTAGCTACGGGCAAACAGACAAACTAATGGTAGAGGCCCTATTTCAAGCAACTGGCGGTTATATAAGATATAAAGAATGGTTAACTGGAAATTCGTTAATTGGCTTTAATGGCTCTGTAACTCCAGGTGCCGGGATCCCGCCGGAGTTCATGGAGTACTATTTAGAAGCTGAGAAAATATATAAAGTCGACTGGTTCTATCTTGCTGCCCTACACTTCGTTGAAACTGGTTTCTCTACACATGCAACAATGGTCTCCAGTGTGGGGGCTGAAGGTCACTTACAATTCATGCCTTGTACTTGGCTTGGGTGGTCCTATCCTAGTTGCTCCGGATCCGGGGGTGGAGGTGGAATACCAGATAATATAAAGTACAATCCCCTGATGATCCAAAAGTACGGAGGGTATGGAGTTGATGCTGATAAGAATGGCAAGGCAACACCATGGGATGTAAAAGATGCAATCTTTACAGCTGCTTCTTACTTAAATAAAAATGGATTCAGTAAAAATATAGATGGAGCTATTTATTCCTATAATCATGCTGATTGGTATGTACAGAAGGTAAAAGATAACGCTTTGAGATTCAAAAATGAAGCGACGTATTCACCGAATGCTGGTTCCGTTCCTGATCTTCGCCCTGGATCTTTTATGAGGCCAGCAAAAGGCATAATCACTTCTGGATTCGGCTATCGTAACCTTGGAGGAAAGACTTCTCTCCATGCAGGACTTGATATAGCCAGTTCAGAGCCAGATACGCCTATTGTAGCGGCTTCTGACGGGGTAATTACTCGAGTTGTAACGAATTGCCCTCCACAAGGCTCATACGGCAACAGATGCGGAGCAGGGTTTGGCAATCACGTCTATATTAAACATACAGTTCAAGGGCAGACGTTTGAAGCGGTATATGCACATATGAAAAGGGTGGGGCCAATAGCTGTCGGACAAACAGTAAAGCAAGGTCAATTCCTTGGCATTATGGGGACAAGCGGTAGTTCAACTGGAGTTCATTTACACTTTGAATTACACAAAGGCAGTAAACAAGGTAAAGCAAATGTGATTAACCCAGCACTATATATTCCAACATAGGAGAATTAGAATGCGAGTATCTTATAAAATAGTGATCACTGTTACTACTTCTCTTCTCATGTTCTCAATTTTGTACTTCTTTATTAGCAAGGCAGATAAGGGTTCTAACGCAACTTTGATGAATAAGCAAGACATAAAGCAAGTAATGGATTTAGAATCGGAAGTAACCAAAATGGAACAATTTATTGAATCAAATTTACCTAATCCAAACATCTTCAAAGAATATGAAGTAGTAGGGGAAAAAGGGGAAAACTCGCATGACGCTAAGGTTTTCCCCCTGCAAATGCTTTACACAGGCATTCAAGAAAACAATGTAGATATCTTCTTAAGTGCCTTCACAATAGAAACTATTAATGAATACATGGGAGCTGCTCAATCCTTTCAAGAAAGAGCAAATCTTCTATCCCAGTCAATACAGTCTCTTAGTCGGGATGGGTTGCTTAAAAATATATCCTACCAATTAGATCAATTAAATGAAGAGGTTGATAACAACGGGGTTTTGTTTTTTATTTACTCAGACAACCGCACAATAGAAGTACCATTTCAATTGAAAGCTCAGAAAGAAGAAGAACACGCTCATTCTAAGAAGGACGGGGGAAAAAAATCCTTTTATCAGCTCTCTACGCCCATAAGTCACATGATAGAAATTGTTGAATCACAAAAAAAATGAAATAAGCAGAAGATGCTTCCTTCTTAGCATCTTCTGCTTATTTGTTTGAAGTCTGGAAATTTAGTTATTTCTTACCTCTAATCTTTTCTTTGATCCAGGGCAGATTAAAATGGTCTTTCTCCACTCCCGGATAGCATCGCTGGCAATAAACCCTATTTAACTGAGGTCTGTCGTCCATAGGAAGGGGTTTCAATTCATTTTCTGGGTACGAACGGTTGCAATAAGTACAGCGCTTCACTTCCTTTCAAACTCCACGTTCAGGGAATCCGAAAAAACAACTGTGCCACTCTTGGAGTTCTTTGAATTGTTGCTTAGCTGCAAATCTTTCCATAATGACACTTTCATTTAATCGCTCCTTTCTTTCCATTCAATTATTTATTAAATTTAATTAAACACGTTTAGGTATATCCTTTGTTATTAATAATCATAGTATTGTGGATTTACGAATCTGTCATATAAGCTATGAATAAAGACTCCGCAAAATGCGAGAATGTAAAGTATGATAAATATTTCATTTTTCCATATAGCTAGTCCAAAACAAATGCCTAATACTGCTAAGTAAGCAGAGTAAAGGGTTGCTTTTCTTCGGAACTTCCTCCATGTTATTTTTCTTTCTCTTCTCTTATCAAACTCTTCCCCCGTCCTCTGGTGAGGGGCCTGGTCATTAAGTTCTCCAATAATAGTTCTGTTATAGTATCCCTTTTCAGTTTTCTTAAATTTAATTACTAAAAGTGGAATGACAAACAGGACCAACAGGATAGCCTGTGGGATTAATTTAACCAAAAGATTTCACTCCTTTAATCTAAACTAATTGAAACTTTTCAAGGTTGCCTGGTTTCAAGTTTCATTTAGACCTTCCTTGATACATTCAGTACTTGCGCGCGCCAATATCGATCTGAACAGAAACTATTTAACGTCTTTTTTAACTGGATTATTCTTTAGATATGTTTCTGCCATTCCATTAAGCACACACCTGTAACAAATTTGCATTTTATGTTCATCTGTTCCAGTAATTGCAAGAAAATTTGACTCACAACTCTTACATTCAATACTAACTGTTTTGCTCATTTTTTTCTCCCTTCTTTTAGCTGCGTATGGTAATCACACGAGCAAGGGCTTACCACAACATGTTGATCACCTGAATTAGGACCTTACTCTACACCTTTTTCAGGATGCTCACTAAATATGAGCTCCATCTACCGCCCATTCTTTGCAAAAAGGACAGTAATAAACCCAAATTTGCGCTGCTTCTTCAAGCTCTTCCTTTTCCTCAAATGTAAGGTTAGGTATGCCTTCAAATAATTCTTCTATGTCAATTCTATAAAGATAGTCGAAATATTTTTCTTCTTTTCCCTGAAACTCTACCAGGTAGCCTTTTCCGTTCTCGCGTTCATATGTATAACATGAGTTGCAAAAGTTTCCGTTTGAACTAAAATCTGTTTCTCTTGAGAGAGTATCAGCGTTTTTTAAAATCCAATTTGTTACTTTCTCATTGTTGTAGTTATGAGGAATTCTGTTTTCTGCCTTTAGCAAAATCACTACCTCCCTTTGTGGGACAATTTGAGTTACTTATCGTTGTAACCACATTGATCGCAGTAACTTTCGTACACCCCATCCTTTGCCATCTGTTTATCTGACTGTACTGGTATGTTACCAACTTCGTACCTTTCGCACTTTGGGTACTTTACAAAAGTCATTATTAAACTTCTTTCTGTTGCACTATATGTGTCTAATTCACTTCTTTTTGAAAATGCAATAGTTATTGGTCAAGGGTAATAACTCTCGAGAAATTCTCATTCTTTAACTCTTCATGCTTTGATTTAATTACTTCTGCAAAGCGTTTCTCGTCAATCCAACCTTTTTCTAATTCTTCAAGCAAACCTTCAACATAGCATGCAAAAAAAAGATGATCTCTCTTAACCTGTCTTTTCATAATTTTCACTCCTTTACTTTTTGAGTCATATAGAACAAAACATTTTAAAAATGTGTAGCAGCATGTATATAATCTCTTCCAAGTGTCTATGTTGATAATGCGTGTTGGTTTTCCGGAAAATCTACTACATACGCCACGAATTATATAAAGCGAACGTTCGCAATTTATATAGGGTTACCTTTCTATGCTATCTAATCCCGAGGGGGCAAAGAAAGACCAGCCTTAGCCTGAAACAGACGTGTTTTGGGCTATTCGTGCTGTCCTTTTTGAGTCTTATCCGGCATAACATTATCGTATAGTTCATGAAAAGACTTTCTTATGCTTGGATACAAGCTGTCCTTTTTCAATAATGTAACCATCAATTTCATACCTCTTTAGTTCACCTTGAAAAATATCATGAATGCCGTCGCTTTCCATTTCTTCTTTAAGAGATTCTTCGTTTAATCCATTGGGGTAAAATTTAGCTTCATCATTTTCATCAACTTCAAATTCCACAACCATTGTTGCAATGTATTTAACTTTTTTCAATTCAATTCCTCCTTCGCTATATGAGTCAAATGAATATAACCTTATAAAGCTGGGCATGGTAATTACACGAGCAAGGCCTAACCACATGTTGATCACCTAGATTAGGTCCTTGCTTTACATTTGTAATGAATTCATTATCCGTTATAATGCCTCTTTGCAATTTCATATAAGAATGGGTTTTCCATATAATAAACTGGATAATCAGTATTCCCTTGTTCTGTATATTTTTTGTGAGTCTTACGAATGACTCCTTCTGATAAGACTCCAGTTTTCCTCCAGGCATTGATTTCTAGGAAGCCTTGCTTTAATTCTTCATTTGACAATTCGCTAACTATTTCTTCAATCTTTTTCACAAAAAATTCCCCCTGTTTATTTCTCTTTTGAGTTAAATCCCGACGAACATTATTGAAATGCATTTGATTCCTTATCAAATACTCTAAATCCAGTTTAAAAGTTTATTGAAAAACGTTGGAGCTTTTATGTTCCTTTTCTTCATTTCCTCTAAGATCCACCTTTTCTCCTCAATAAACACAGGTATCACGCTTCGTGAAGGGCAAAATTTTATATGGTAAGTTACTTCTTTATAACGTTCTTCCAATTCAATATTGCTACTATTTAAGATTTCATTTTTCACAAGTCTTTCAAGTTTATCTTTAGTTGGAATATCGAAATACTTTTCCAAGTTAATTCCTCCTATTGTACTTCATATTCTCTAACAGACATAACAAGCTACTCTTTATAAATACGAGCTTTCATATTGCTCCAGCTTCCAAAGTGACGAACAATCGTAGAAGAAGAGACTATTGGTTTATTCTTCGTAAGTTCGTTCCACTCTGCGTATGTAGGGGGGCGATCCGGAAAGTAATTTAATATTTCTTCCCTTAATGACTTTAACGTATAGGATTGGGTTAAACCCGTCATTTTCTCCAACTGTTCTATGCCTAAATACTTTTCAAAGACCTTATGGGTAGGCAATTTATGCTTTGATGCATATTGGTTCCAAGCACTCACACTTTTATAAGCTTCTTTATGTTTCTTTAGGATCGAGATTAATTCGTCTACTTCATACTTAACTGGCCGGTGCTGCATATTTACATTGAGATTTAACCTTTCTTTTATGCCATTCCAACTTCCTAATCGTTGGATGAAAGTTTGTGAGTGGGGGAGGCCATGTTCTTTGGCATAAGTATTCCATTCCCCCACACTTGTAAAAGAGCTACTATGTTTTAAAGCAATACTCCATAAATCTTCGTCTGAAAACCTCTGAATTC
Organism: Bacillus sp. MMSF_3328; assembly: GCF_030733525.1. Classification (NCBI taxonomy): domain Bacteria; kingdom Bacillati; phylum Bacillota; class Bacilli; order Caryophanales; family Bacillaceae; genus Bacillus; species Bacillus sp. MMSF_3328. The sequence continues at coordinate 17,270 of NZ_JASHIV010000034.1, forward strand.
GTGCCAATGTTCAATCCACCTTTTCAAACCATTTAATTGCCCACTTTTCTCCATCTTTGGCATGCTTAATAATTTCTTTCTGAATATCAGCTTCGTAGATAGGTTTTAATACATCAGCATTCAGTACTTCTTTCGCATCTTTCATAAATAACGACCAGCCATAGTGTGACATTCCATCAACTTGGGGGTAAGCGATTGGGAGAAGATAAAAGGCTATATGAGCTCTTCTCATTACTTCATGAAGGTCATCTCTTTTAGAGACCAAATGAGACATATTGATACTAAATTCTTTAGAGTCAAAGAGATAAAATTCATCTAAAAGATTAATATCAAGAGTCTGAACTTTGGAAGACTGATCAATAGTTAAAGTTAATTTTTCATCTGCCCACCTCATAGTAACCGGTAACCCTGGTACATAGTATCTACTTGGTGATGAAAGTCGGGAAATCGGATAAAAATCTTTACACTGTGAGATAAAACCATACAGGCCCTCACCTTTGTAGCTCTTATCAAAAGATCTAGAAGCACTAGTGGGTAAGGGATTAGGGAATAGTACATAATATTTATTACTATTACGCTGGTAACCAATTAAGCAGGTTGTGTTATTCTTTACAGAAGGAATCACTTGATTTAAATACTTTTTGGCGTCGTCAAAAATATTATCTAGAACTGTAACTTTCACACTTGAATCATTTCTTTTTAATTGCTCTATGTATAGATGAAAATCTCTAACTGTAGTGTCAAGATTTCCGTGTATTTTCAACAAAGGTTTTAAATCTTCGTGCCTTCTGTAGTAATTCTCCAGACTCCCTTTTCTATTCTTGTTTTGTGCAAATAAGAAGTAAGGGATTGCAAGTGGTAATATCGCAAGGGTTATCAATCCTTGGCCTATCTTGGACGCTCCAAATACTAACAATAAAAATCCGATAAAAACTACACCCAATGCGATTACAGAGAAAAATAAGCATAATAAAAAGATAATAGCAAGAACATTTATTACTGTTACGACTGACAGATCACTGACTAATCCTGTTCTCTCCGCCAAACCAACTAACCCAATACTTTTAAATAACGGATAAAACCAATCATTCCATTTCCACACCAGAAAGATAACTGTTAAAAGGGCAACCAGACCGGCCAAACCTTGCTTTTTTTGACGGTTGTACTGCAATTTTGCCTCATAAAGCCAGAGCAGTTCTGTAAACATTTAAGACACCTCCCAAACCAAATAATATAATATTATATTTTATATGATAATTTTACCAATTTTTATTAAAAGTGTCAACTTTCTTTTTATACACCACTGAAAAGGGAAATGAACTGTGATATATTTAAATAAATCAATATAAATGGGAGCACCCCATATACAAATTCAAGATTCATTCTTGTAATTTGTGTATGGGGTTTTTTGTTTTGAAAAGGAGAGTGTAAGGTGGCAACTCACTTAAAGAAAACTTTGTGTATGATTTTGGGTATTGCTTTCATCTTAATTAGCAAAGTAGTCTACGAGCAGCTTTCAATAAAGAATCCCAATGTATTATTTTTTTCAGTAATCATTAGTGCTGCAGCTTGTTGGCTATTTTTCATGATCCTCCGTTTCAAACAAGTTTATTTAATAAGAGACACCATTAAAAAGGTTAAGAAAGGTAAACCACTTCAAATAAAATTTGTACCAAGAGGTGAGATAGGAGAAATGGTGGGGGAACTAATTAACTTATCCAATACTCTTAAAGAAAGGGAAGAGGAAATAAGATACCAGCAGCAAAAATTATTGCGCTTGGCATATTTGGATCCTTTAACAGGTTTGCCGAATAGGCAACACTTCTTCTCTCTTATTGAAAATAAAGAGTATAAAGGAGACCTGATATGCCTGAGTATAATATTAGCCAGGACTGACAGGGTAAATGCATTAAATGGACCTGGCGTAATCGATACAATCATTTTAGAAGCAGCAGAACGATTATCCTCCATATTACCTTCAGACGCGATCATGGGCCGGGTAAACAGCAATCAGTTTGATATTATTCTGCCTGCTCCAACAAATCTAAATTTAGATATGCTTGTCGGAAGAATACAATCCATCCAAAAAATGTTGGAATGGCCATACTTTGTAGATGCCAGTAAATACTATATTAATACCTATGTTGGTTTAACCCAAAGAAGGGCCGGAGCCACTACCCCACTAGTCGAATTAGTTCAGCTTGCAGATCTTTCAATTGTAGAAAGAAAGGAAGAGATTGCGCCTAGTATATTCCTGTATTATTCCGCACTAAAGGATGAACAGAAAAGAAGACACAATATTGAGTTGGCTCTTAGAGAGGCAATTACCAATAAGAAATTTGCTGTAGCTTATCAACCTATTGTGGGGCTCCGCAAAGAAACTGTTTCCCTGGAAGCCTTGGTCAGATGGAAATATGATACTGATTGGATATCCCCGAGTGAATTCATCCCTATTATTGAAGAATTAGGGCTTATGGAAGAACTGACGCTGCAGATTGCTGATCAAGTGGCTAGGGACTGGAAAATCCTGCAGGAAATGTTGCCAATGCTCGCCTATATTTCCATAAATGTTTCGCCAAGCTTATTTAAAAAGGATCCTGATTCCAACATTCTTCAATTACTTCTAGAAATTTTCTTAAGTAATCATCTGCCACCTGATAGAGTCTGCCTTGAAATAACCGAGAACGTTTTGTTAGAGAAAAACACTTTAAATTTTATGGAAAAGTGTAATAGGTTGGGCTTTAAGATGGCAGTCGATGATTTTGGCACTGGCTATTCTTCAATGAGTTACTTAGCCAATTATAACTTTGAGATATTAAAGATTGATCGAGCTTTTGTTATGAAGCTCGATAACGAAAAGCAACGAGAAGTAGCCAAAGCTATAATAAATCTTGCTAAAAGATTAGACCTAGAAGTAATTGCAGAAGGGGTAGAGACTGAAAGACAGCTCTGGGCATTGAAAGAGATGGGTGCCGATTCCATACAAGGTTATCTATTCGGTAGGCCTCAGTTTATTAATGAATGGGATTCACGCACCTTTATGCAAAAGACAGAAATACTATTATCCAAAGCATGAAGCCCTTTTCCCATACCCCGGAGCCCAACCGATAACCAATAAACATACCCGCTTAGGCCGTAAGTGATTCCTTTCCCCCTTACCGTCCTGCTTTCCTTGCTGGCCAGAATAAAAGCTGAGTACTAATTCTGGCCGACTCACATAACCCCTCCTTTTGGCGCTGGTTGGAAACGTGGGTGCAGCTCTGAAGACCAGAAAGCCACCCATCGTTGTAAACGAATTTATAGCGCAAGGCAAGGCCCAGGGGAACTGCTAACAGCAATACTGCTGAAAGGCTGCTTCCTTTCTGTCCTGGCTACCGGCGGGGCCAGCGCGACGAGGTGAATACTATCGGGTAAGCTGCAACTGAATTAGTATCATGAGCGGGGCTCAACAGTTATCCATTGTTACCATTATTGGTGGGTTTCCCGAGGGGGAAGAAGCAGCTGAGGAGGTTTACTCCCCACGTAAAGCAATTAACACCGGTTGGTGACGCTAATTCCTTTAACATGAACTCTTTCTGTCATAATAGAGGCAGCCCAACCGAATAACTCCGGGCCAAGGTGGTTACTTCCTCAACTGCTCACTACAGGCAATGCTAATAAAATTTAGAACTAAAATTAGAAATCAATTTTCCAACAAATATATTAAAATTAATTGGTAGGATACAGAGGAAAAAAAGAGAATATCTATTAATACAGTTAGGGTGTTCTTTAGAAACATTTAGCAGCGGCTAAATGCCCACATATTTAAAAATTAAGGGTATTGACCACAGAAATTAAAATATTGATTACAGGGGAGATCCATATGTACTTTTTAGACGAAGAACACGAAAATAATTTTATTGAATTAATTAAACAGTATTGTGGCGGAGAGTGGCTTAGCGATGTGCAATATGCAGCCAATTGTTACATAGCAGCCGTACCTGATATTTATTCTTTGCTTAATGGAGCAAATAAGTCTTCAGGAGGACCTCTTACTAGATTAGTGGACTATAAAGAATCGGATGGTGGTTCACATGAAATGGTACCAAATCAGCCAGGACTCACCGGATCCACCTACAAATTATTAGAAATTGGCATGTCATTATACAATGGGCATCCAGTTGATTTAGATTATACGTTTGTTCCAGATTATGCAAATGTAGTTGTACAAGCTTGTAAGATACGATATAAGTTAGTCGATTAAGGCAGTAATTTATGAATACCCATTTTCCAATAATTAAGTGTAAGGCAACTAAGATGTTCCAGTAGTTACGGTGTTCTAATACTATTTGTTATAATCTTACAGTAAAGTCTCAGTTATACTCCTTAACCCATAGTTACCATAGATTGAACATCGTATTTACAAGTAAAATGGTAATTATGGAGGGGTTTAAATGTTTATATCGCCTATGTTGTTGGGACAAATAAAAGAGCCTGTAGAAGAACCGTTTGGTCCAGGAATCCCTTTTATTTCTGAATTGAAACTGGATGGAATGCGGCTATTAATCACAAGGTTTAATAAAAAAATCCGTTTGTACACAAGGCACAAAAACGAAGTAACTTTTCAATTTAAACAATTCACTAATTTGGATATTCCTGAAGGAATCTTTTTATCAAGACTAAATTTAAAAAAACTTAATAATAACTAGGTGTTAAATATATTGGTCATGAATAATATGTTGAAC
>NZ_JASHIV010000035.1:0-20695 GCF_030733525.1 Bacillus sp. MMSF_3328
CTAAGACCCTCTGTTTTCTTTTTTCCTGGTCAGAGGGTCTTAGCGGCCTTGACTAAGACCATCTGTTTTCTTTTTTTTCTGGTTAGAGGGTCTTAGTGGTTCTGACTAAGACCCTCTGTTTTCTTTTTTCTTGATCAGAGGGCCTCAGTGGCTCTGACTAAGACCCTCTGTTATCTTTTTCTTTGATCAGAGGGCCTCAGTGGCTCTGACTAAGACCCTCTGTTTTCTTTTTTCTTGATCAGAGGGTCTTACTGGCTCTGACTAAAACCCTCTGTTTTCTTTTTTCCTGGTCAGAGGGTCTCAGCAGCCTTGACTAGGATCCTCTGTCTTCTTTATCTACAAATAAAGGGTTCCAGCCTCGGGACCGGAACCCTCCTCTCTTCTATTATCCAGCAGCAAAGCCTAGCCCTGATGAGGCCTTTCTATCAAACCGGATAAACCGGATGCTTTCTCACGCTGAAATTCAGTTCTTTTGTTTCATAATAAGAGAATCTCTCGATCAGCTGATCGCGGAGATCAGAGGCAGCGACAATATCATCTACGATCAATTCTGAAGCAAGCCTGTAGATATCAATATGTTCTTTGTATTCCTGCTGCTTCTCCTGGACAAAGGCTATTTTCTCCTTTGGATCTTCTATTTCATTGATTTTATTGGAATATACGGCGTTGACGGCGGCTTCAGGGCCCATTACCGCAATCTGTGCGGTCGGCAGGGCAATGCAGCAGTCAGGTTCGAATGCAGGGCCCGCCATTGCGTATAATCCGGCCCCATATGCCTTCCGCACAATGACGGATATCTTCGGAACAGTTGCCGAGCTCATGGCTGCGATCAGCTTTGCGCCGTGGCGGATAATGCCGGCGCGCTCAACCTTTGTGCCAATCATGAAACCTGGGACATCTGCAAGGAACAGCAGCGGAATATGGAAGGCATCACAGAGCTGAATGAATTTTGCCGCTTTATCGGCTGAATCAACAAACAGCACACCGCCTTTAACCTTCGGCTGATTGGCAATGATACCGACAGCTCTCCCGCCTATCCGAGCCAGCCCGGTAACGATTTCAGGAGCAAACAGCTTCTTGATTTCAAAGAAACTGCCTTCGTCAATCAATGCATCAATGCATTCATACATATCAAAAGGCGCATTTTGGTTAACCGGAATGATGTCTTCCAGCTGACGGCCCTCTTTGGCTGCCATTCCCTCCAGCAGTTCCGTTTTCTTCAGAAAGTTTGGAGGGAAGTACGGCAAGTACCGTTTGGCATATTCGATCGCTTCTTCCTCACTGTATGCAAGCACGTCGCCGCAGCCGCTGACAGAACAATGCATACGTGCTCCGCCCATTTCTTCCAGCGTCACCTTTTCCCCAATGACCTTTTCAGCCATCCTTGGTGAACCCAGGTACATGGATGCGTTTTGATCCACCATGATGACGATATCACAAAAAGCCGGTATATAAGCCCCCCCTGCAGCTGATGGGCCGAACAGCAGGCAAATCTGCGGGATGACTCCCGACAGCTTGACCTGATTATAGAATATTCGGCCGGCACCTCGGCGGTTTGGAAACATTTCCAGCTGATCTGTAATCCTGGCGCCGGCAGAATCTACTAAATACAATAATGGAACCTTCAGCTTCTCGGCGGTTTCCTGGATCCGGATGATTTTTTCGACGGTCCTTGCCCCCCAGGATCCAGCCTTTACGGTTGAATCATTTGCCATGACACAGACTGTCTGTCCGCCCACTTTTCCAGTGGCGCAAACAACACCGTCAGCCGGGAGGCCTTCTTCCTTGCAATTGGCAAATTTGCCGTCTTCCATATACTCCCCGTCATCAAATAAAAGCTCGAGGCGCTTTCTGACAAACAGCTTATTTTGCGCCTTCAGCTTTTCATGATATTTAGGGGGCCCGCCGGCTTCTGCCGCTTCGGACCTTTCCCTTAATGTTTCGGTCAAAGTGTTGACTGCCTTCATGTTATGCCTCCTCTTTTTCTTTTGGCGGACTGCTATTCCAGTACGATCAGAACGTCTCCTTCATTGACAAAATCACCGGCCGAGACTTTTACCTCAGCTACTTTTCCGTCCATATGGCTTTCAACCGGGATTTCCATTTTCATGGACTCCAGCATAATGACTTCCTGGCCGGCCTTGACCTCGTCCCCAGGCCCTGCCATTGTGTTCAAAACTGTACCAGCCATTGATGATGTTATTTCTTTCATGTGATTTCCTCCTCTTAATGAACTGCAAATTTCTTTTCCGCCAAAAAGGCAGTTGTATAATTTCCTTTAATAAAATCTTCGTCATTCAATATCTGCTGAAATAAAGGAGCATTTGTTTTGATCCCCGTGATTTCCAAATGTGTAAAGAAATCAGATGCCCGCTGGATCGCTTCTGACCTCGAGCCCCCGAAAATGATGCACTTCGAAATCATTGGATCGTAAAAAGGTGTGACTGTGTTTTCAGCGAGATATCCGTTATCCATCCGGATCCCGTCCCCCTTTATCCAGTAAAAGCTATCAATTTTTCCCGGAGAAGGCATGAAACTTACAGGATCTTCTGCATAAAGCCTGAACTCGATTGCATGGCCGTTCCTTGCTATTTCATCCTGCAGCAATGGAAGCTTTTCGCCCCTTGCCACGAGGATCTGCCATTTTACAAGATCCAGGCCGGTGATCTGCTCGGTTACGGGATGCTCGACCTGGAGCCTTGTATTCATCTCCAGGAAATAGAAATTCTCTTCTTCATCTACAATGAATTCAACAGTTCCGGCATTCACATAGCCGACCGCTTCTCCTGCTCTGAGCGCTGTTTTCAGCATATTCTGCCTTGTCCCCTCAGATAAAAAAGGGGATGGCGACTCCTCAACCACTTTTTGGTGTCTTCTTTGGATGGAGCAGTCCCTTTCATACAGGTGCACAAGGTTTCCGAATGAATCCCCGAATATTTGGACCTCGATATGCCTGGCATTAGGAATATACTTTTCTACGAATACTTCATCTGAGCCAAAATAAGCTTTTGCCCGTGCTTTCGTTGAGTCGTAGGACTTAGCGAGCGCTTGCTCATTTTCACAGCGGATCATTCCGATCCCTCCCCCGCCGCCGCTTGCCTTAAGCATGACAGGATAGCCCATTTCATCTGCAAGGCTTATAGCTTCTTCCAGCGTGGCGACACCTTCACTGCTTCCCGGAACGACCGCAACTCCCGCCTTGGCCATAGTATCCCGGGAAACGATTTTATCTCCCATCAGCTCTATGGTCTCAGGGGAGGGTCCGATGAAGACGATCCCCTCATCAGCTGCAGCGCGGGCAAAAGCCGCGTTTTCTGACAAAAAGCCGTAGCCTGGGTGAATAGCATCGGCCCCTTCAGCTTTGGCAATCCGCAGTATTTCATCTGTTTTGAGATAAGATCTGCCAACCGGGGGCTCCCCTATCCGGAAAGCATGATCTGCTTCCTGGACATATGGCATTCCGCTATCTGCATCTGAGTAAACAGCAATCGTTTCAATTCCCATTTCACGGCATGTTCTAATAACGCGCGAGGCAATCTCCCCGCGGTTTGCAATCAGTATTTTTCGCACATTCAGTCCCCTTTCCTGGCTTAATCCCTGCAATAAAATATATTTCTACAAAGTTCTCCTTTTTCCCTTCTTTTTTTGAAAACGCTTTCTATATTATTTGAAAATAGCTAATAGCTCTCTTTCTTTTTGCCTGACAGCAGCATTCATTCCAGATATCTGTATGCTGCCATAAAATTCAACATCAATTACAACTTGATTATGCAGAATTATTTGTTATTTTGTTATATAATATTGGAAAGCGCCTTCAAATATTTGCTGTAACAGGCAGGTTTAATTTTCTATACTGCAGGGCAAAAAAATTCATATGATGTAATGTAACCAGTACGCAAGGGGGAAACATAATGGAATTTAAAGTAGAAAAATTAAAGGTGAACTATAAAACACTTGAGGAATTTAAAAGATTCAAAGAATATGGCCTGCAGGAATTATCCATGTTTGAAGATCTTGAAGCCAATATTATTGAGAACGACAGCGAGTCTCCTTTTTACGGGATCTATTTCGGGGATAAGCTGGTTGCCAGAATGAGTCTTTACCGGGAGGCTGCGAAGTTTGACCGGTATTTCAGCCCGCCGCAGGATTATCTTGAGCTCTGGAAGCTGGAAGTTCTGCCTGATTACCAGGGCAAAGGGTACGGAACTGCGCTTGTGAACTTTGCGAAAAGCTTCAGTCTTCCTATCAAAACCAATCCCCGCATCAAATCAAAGGAATTCTGGGAGAGGATGGGATTCACTTCCGTCTCGTATGACATAGAAAGGGATCTGGGAGAAAACCCATTGGTGTGGATTCCTGCCGGAGCCTCTGAACAGACGGTTGAAAGCAAATAACAGGGGCAGACAGCCAGAAAGCGGACATCAATTGTCCGCTTTTTAGTATGATCACTTTTGAAATACCTGCTGGCTGTTCTTTGTTTTCTGCTGGCGGTCTTCCTCTTTCAGCACCACCATCTTCCTTGCCCTTTCCATTATTTCCGTAAGCGCTTCATAGTCTCTTTCCATGACAGAAATCTCCTTCAGCAGCCTTTCGTTTTCTGCAGCCAGGTAATATACCTGATTTTCCAGTTTCTTGATCTGCTCTCCCGTCTCAGCCGCGGCTGGCTGATTGGCTTTGCGGTACAATGCTTCAATGTAACCCACTATAACCTCAACTTCAGGGATTTCTGCCCCGGTAGCGGCTTTTTCCGTTGAGGTACCATCCTCCGTTTTGGCGGATTCAGGTTCCTGCTTGCCAGTCTGGACTGCTTCCGGCTTTTTCTTCAATTCCTTCCGCTGTTTCTTAGCAAGCTCAATCCCTGATTTATATTGCTTCCTCACATAAGAATTCCATCTGAAACCGCAGGCCGCAGGGGTCCTTGAAAGCTGTTTTCCCACTTCCTCGAAGGCCTGCAGCTGTGTACCGCCTTCCCGGATATGGCGAAGCACCACTTCGGCAAGCAGCAGATCCTCATCCTGGGTCCAGGCATCCTGCCTTGTTGTCGACATCAGCTATCCCTCCTAGTCTTTTTAAAAGCATATGCTTCTGCTAGAAAAGATAGACTGATGCAAAATAAATTATAATGACTAAGAGCGATTTAGAAATTTGTCCACCTGGGCATGATGCTCATCCTTTTCCCACAGAACTGAACAGTGGCGGACTTCGTCGTCAATTCTCTGCAGAATATGGCTGTTTTGCCACTTTTTAATCTGCAGCCTTTTGTAGCTTTCAAGCACATTCACATCCAGCTGGAGAATTTTTGACAAATAATCCCTGCAGCTTTCGAGCGCTTCCTTTTGGCTTATCCTATGAATGAATCCGAGCTCCAGCAGTTCAGAGCATCCATAAACCGATGCTTCCGCCAGCATTTTCAGCGCATTGGCTGGCAGGAGTTTTTCCATTAAAATAGAGCCGCCGCCCCAGCCGGTCGTAATTGCTAGCTTTCCCTGGATGAATCCAGCCTTTGCACCCGGAGCTGCTATACGGAAATCGCATGCAGATGCAATCTCACAGCCTCCTCCAACCGCCGCCCCATTTAAAAAAGCCACTGTCGGTTTTGGCAGGAACAGCAGGTCTTTCAGGATTGCCGCCATCCCTGACAGCATTCCAAAAGCCTCATCCTCTGTCTTCAGGCTGTGGAAGAGCCCCAAATCTCCGCCTGAACAAAAAGCATGGCCTCCGGCTCCGGTTATCATAAGTGCCTTAACCTCTTTCCTGCCCGCCAGATTGACTGCCTCCCTCAGCCCTTCCATTACTTCATAGTTGATTGCATTCCGGACTTCCGGCCTGTTGATCGTGAATTGAAGCAGCCCATCTTCATGCTGTTCTATTGAATACGGCATCATCATCTTCCTTCACTTTTCTTCCATTATAGGAAGAAGTCCGGCTAAATAGCAATAAAATCACAGAACAGCCCAGCTTCACCCGGAAAATGCCAAAATTAAAAGCACAGGGATATAATCCCTGTGCTTTTAATAGTGAAAATTAGTCGTTAACAACTTCTTTTCCTTTGTATGTTCCGCAAGCCTTGCACACGCGGTGAGCAAGTTTCATCTCACCACAGTTTGGGCATTCTACCATACCAGGCACTTGCAGTTTGAAATGAGTGCGACGTTTTCTTTTCGCAGTTTTAGAAGTTCTTCTAAAAGGTACAGCCATTCTTCCCACCTCCTTAAAGAGTATTAAGAAAGTTATGAAGGCCAGGTATTCGCTGGATTCTTCAAATGCTTCTTGTAGTAGTTCATAAGTCCGGAAATATTCCGGGGATCATAATCCAGTCTCCTGCTATTCGCCGGAGGGATCATTTTGATCAAAGAAATTCGCAAGCCCAGCAAGACGGGGGTCGACTTTCTTTTGAAGGTCTTCCTCCTGGATGACTTCCCAGTCCTTGCCGGATTGGGGGGCCCCCTCTTCACCGCTGTCCTCGCAAAAAACCTGCATAGGGACTTCAAGCAAAAGGATTTCTTCAATGATCGGCTGAAGATCAATGACATCGCCTTTCACCTGATGGGTTTCCTCTTCGGTTTCATAATCCAAACCTTTTAAGAGGAATGTTTCAGTTGTTTCAACATTAATTGGATAATGCACATCAACTAACGTACGAGAACAAGGCAGCACCAGATGACCTTTAATCGCTAAATGAAAAGTCACCTTGGACGAATCTATATCCGCCCGGCCAAATATATGAATCGGCGAAACTTCTCTGATCGTCGGGTCGGTCTCCCTGATCCCGCTCACATCCACTGTCTCATCGATCGGATAATCCTTGCTTCGATATTTCTGTAATTGACTTATTGTCCATTTCATACGAATCACCCCAAGGCAACAAAAGTAATTATAGCTTTCATATAATTATTTGTCAATATTTTTTCTTTACACTATAATTTAAGCTAGTTAAACGCAGAATCGGCTTATTTTCCGGGCTTTTTCCTCTTGAAGGAGTAGCCTCATCTACCATTATAGCTTCTGTCACTATAACATAGGTTTATCACAAGCAGCCGATATTAAACCATTATAAGGGGAATGTTCTTATGAAAGCAGTTGGTGTGATCGTTGAGTATAATCCTTTCCATAACGGGCATTTATATCATCTGAAAAAATCGAGGCAAGCAGCAGGCGCAGATATTGCCATAGCTGTCATGAGCGGAAATTTCCTCCAAAGAGGGGAACCAGCGCTCCTCTCTAAATGGGCACGGGCTGAAATGGCGTTAAAAGCCGGCGCCGACCTCGTTTTTGAGCTTCCCTATAAGTTCGCTGTTCAAAATGCCGAAACTTTTGCAGACGGTGCAGTTTCCATTCTTGCTGCTGCAGGATGCAGCTCCCTCTGCTTTGGGAGCGAATCAGGAGACATCGAAACATTCAACGCTGCCGTCCATCTGCTCGATGAGCATAATGAAGCCTACCAGGAAAGGATCAAGCACCATATAGGAGACGGAAACAGCTACCCTAAAGCATTGTCACTTGCTTTCAAAGATCTCGGGCTGGACGAAGCCGGGCTGGACCTGTCCAAGCCGAACAATATTCTCGGCTATCAGTACGCCAAGTCGGTCTATTCCCGCCATAAGGAATTGGAGCTCCTGACTGTGGAAAGAAAAAGTGCCGGCTATCATGACGAACATTTCTCATCAGAGACCATTGCGAGCGCAACAAGCATCAGGAAAGCTTTGTTTTCAGACGGGCTTGAACTGACCGATATCAAATCATATGTTCCTGGAACAACGCTTGACATCATGGAAGATTATAAAAAAACATTCGGTGCCTTCCACCAGTGGGAAATGTACTGGCCCTTCCTCAAGTACCGGCTGCTCCAGATGTCCGCTCCTGAACTAAAAGAAATTTACGAAATGGAAGAAGGCCTTGAAAACAGAATCATGCATTCGGCCATAAAGGCAGGAACCTTCCATGAGTTTATGGAATCCATAAAAACGAAGCGATATACCTGGACAAGGCTGCAGCGGGCTTGTGTCCATATACTGACCAACACGAAAAAAGAAGAAATGCTGCCGCAGCCTAAGTCAGCATCCTATCTCCGGCTGCTCGGGATGAGTGAAGAAGGGCGGATATATTTAAACAGGCAAAAAGGAAGCCTCGGCCTGCCTCTCATCTCCAAGCTGTCTTCCAGCCCGGAAGAAGCTCTGCGGCAGGATATACGTGCAGCCAGGATCTATGCTTCAGCCCTCCCACATCCGCAGCGCCAGAAACTGCTGGAAATGGAATACACTCAGCCGCCAATCTATCTGAAAGGCAGCAGGGCCTGACAAAAAAGGAGCAGGCAGGGAATGATCCTGCCTGCTTAGTTATTTTGGTTCCAAACCTTCCAAATAATCTACCGCTTCCTCAAATGTGTTGATCGGAATGATTTTCATATCTGTCCCGATCTCCTCGGCAGTTTTTGCTGCTTCGCTGTAGTTCGACCCGGCTGCGCCATTTTCATTCGGCGCCAGAAAGACTTCTGCGCCAGCTTTGTCGGCCGCTACAATTTTCTGCTCAATCCCGCCAATCCTTCCGACTGTTCCATCGGCAGAAATGGTTCCTGTTCCTGCAATCTGATAACCTCTTGTCAAATCTTCCTTAGTCAGCTGATTGTAGATTTCCAGTGAAAACATCAATCCAGCGGACGGACCGCCTATTTCCTCTGTATTGAGGCTGACTTCCGGCTCGACTTTAATCTCCTTGTCATCGACAAGCGATATGCCGATCCCGACTTTATCAGGATCATCCTTGAAAGCTTTCAGGGAAACCTCTGCTTCTTTGCTCTCCCCGCCTCTTTTATAGGCAAGTGTAATGGTGTCTCCCTCTTTTTGTTTGCTGACATAAGAAATGAATTCTTCAGACGACTTGAATTTCTGATGGTCGACTTGTGTTATCATATCGCCGGCCTTCAGCACTCCGTCAGCAGGCATATCCGGCAGGACATTCATCACATAGACCCCTCTGTACTCATAATCCACCGGCAGGCCAGCCTTTTTATAGGCAACCTCAATGGCTGCTGTTTTTGATGTGTCCATCAGATGCAGCTGGCGGACATTGTATTCTTCATCAGTTTCATCTTCGCGCCTAATTTCCTCGACAGGATAGATTTCCTGGAACTTGCTCACCTTTGCAGTCAGATAGGAGTAAATATTGGCCCTGCCCATCCTGACGGTTGTAAGCATGAAGTCCCCTGCCTCATCATATCCGCCTTCCACTTCAATTATCGGTTCCAGCTGCTTGGCCATGCCTGGTTTTGTTACATAGTAAGGCAGATAATAGAAAAACCCTGCCAGCAAAATCACTGCAGCGATAAAGAAGGAACGGAGGAAGATTTTATTTCTCTTCATCGTCTTCTTGCCCCTTCCAATTTTGAATAGCTTCCTTTATTCTGGGAACTTGCTTTCTTGCTTCCTCTTCCCCAATCCTGATGATATCTTCAATATTGGTGAAAGCCCTTGAGCTGTACATTTCCACATGCGGTCTGATCATGATATCAGAGGCGATCTCCCGGTTCGAAACGAGCTCCATCTGCATAATATCCAGGCTTTGCATGATCACATCGAATATCGATGTGATGTCAGAGCTGGTCTTCACTCTTGACACATCGACAGCTATGATCAGGTCCGCTCCCATTTCTTCGACAACTGACACCGGCACCCTGTCAATGACTCCCCCATCGACCAGGAGCCGGTCTTCCAGTTTTTCCGGAGTGAAAATCCCGGGTATTGATATGCTTGCCCTGACGGCATCAGCAATCGGCCCTTTGCTGAAAACAACTTTTTCCCCTGCCTTAAGATCAGTTGCAACCACTCTGACAGGGATATCAAGATCTTCCAGGTTCTTGCCATGGGTAAACAATCGAATAAGTTCCTTCACCTTCTTGCCAGCCAGAAACCCCATCTTCGGCACTGTAAAATCAAGATAGTACTTTCTTTTGAAAGCACCTGCCAGCTTATAGAGCCTGTCAATGTCCAGTCCTGCTCCATAAAAGCAGCCTACAAGCGCTCCCATGCTGCTCCCGGCAATCACATCGACGTTAATTCCTTCCTCTTTCAGCACTTTGATGACGCCAAGATGGGCGAACCCCCTGGCTCCCCCTGATCCCAGCGCCAATCCAATCACGGGCTGCCTCATCAGCATCCCCCCTTTTATATATGACTCATGGCGGGCGATAGTCAAGAATTTGCTTACCTCCGCATCAAACACAATAAAGCCTGGTTTAATCTTATGGTCTATTTTATCTTTCTATGAGTATATTGGGATATATGGGGACAAGGCGTGCCCGGCTGAAGCCGATTGGGCAAAGCAAATGGAAAACCCTGTATATTGGCTGAAAAATCTACTGCGCCTCAGGAGGGACGGTTTGCCGCTCCAGACCCGGCCCGCTGATTATAAATACAGTTTATCACTGTTCTGCATGAGCTGCACAGTTTGTTTACCTGATAAGGGAGGATTTGCCGGTGTTGCGTTCCAAACTAAAAACACTCATATTAGCTTCATCCGTTACATTAATGGCTGTATCGCTCATATCCTTTCCACAAGAATCAGTCGACGCGTCGATTAGAGGCCTCAATATGTGGTGGGAAATTGTCTTTCCTTCTCTCCTCCCCTTTTTCATAGTATCTGAGATGCTGATTGGATTCGGGGTGGTCAAATTCCTCGGCGTTTTGCTGGAGCCGCTCATGCGGCCGCTTTTCCGCGTTCCGGGCGTCGGAGGTTTTGTCTGGGCGATGGGGATGGCTTCAGGCTATCCTGCCGGGGCAAAACTTACTGCCAGGCTGCGCCAGGAAGATCAGCTGACTAAAACAGAAGCTGAAAGGCTCGTTTCTTTTACAAACTCATCCAACCCCCTGTTTATTTTTGGAGCAGTCTCTGTCGGTTTTTTCAACAATGCAAAAATCGGCATCATACTGGCTCTGGCCCACTATCTTGGAAATATTACTGTCGGCCTGATCATGCGATTTTATGGAAGAAAAGAAGAGATGACCCGCTCAAAGCCAAAAAGGAAAAATTCTCTCAGGGCTGCGTTTTCTGCTCTCCATCAGACACGAATCAATGACAACAGGCCCATCGGTAAATTGCTCGGCGACGCTGTTATGTCATCAGTCCAGACGCTGCTTATGATCGGGGGCTTCATCATCTTATTTTCGGTTATCAATAAATTGCTCTTCCATCTGCATATCACAGCTTTTGCAGCCGAATTCATAGCAGTCGCCTTCAGCAGCATCAGTCTTCCTTCCGAGCTCAGCATCCCATTTATATCAGGTCTGTTTGAAATAACACTGGGAAGCCAGATGACGAGCCAGATTCAGCAGGCCACCCTGATGCAGCAGGTGATCGTAACAAGTCTTGTACTGGGATTCTCAGGGTTTAGTGTACAGGCTCAGGTGGCCAGCATTCTGGCCCAGACAGATATCGGCTTTAAGCCTTTCTTTGCTGCAAGAATCATCCATGGAATTGCTGCGGCTATGTTCGCCTTTCTTCTTTGGGGGCCAGTCTATGAGAGGTTCTATCATACAGATGCCCCTTCCAATGCTTTGCCTGTTGGGCTATTTGGCGGAAATGCTTATTCCCAGGCTGCAGCCTTCCTGGCAGAGCATGGACCGCTGATAACACTCGCAGCTTTGCTTGTCTATATTTTCCTGCTGGGCAGGCAAATTTATGCAGGAGATGCACAAAAAAAATAACCGGCACACGCCGGTTATTTTTACTGCTGAAGACTGAATTTCCCGCTGAGCGCTTTTTGGACAGCCTCTGGCACAAGCTCGGAAATATCTCCGCCGTATTTAGCCACTTCTTTGACGATGCTGGAGCTTAGAAAAGAAAATTGGTTGTTTGTCATCATGAAAAACGTTTCTATTTCCTCATTCAAGACCCGGTTCATTGATGTAATCTGCATCTCATACTCAAAATCTGAAACCGCCCTGAGGCCCCTGATGATTGCACTTGCCCCGACCCCTTTTGCATAGTCAACAAGCAGTCCCTGGAAAGAGTCCACTTTCACATTGGGGAATTCCCTCGTCACCTCACTGATCAGGCTGATGCGCTCATCAACAGAAAAAAGCGGATTTTTGGATGAGTTATTAAGCAGGACCACATGAATCTGGTCAAAAACCTTCGAGGCCCTTTTAATGATATCCAGGTGGCCATATGTAATGGGATCAAAGCTGCCCGGACAAACTGCAATGCTTGCCATTGTCATCCTCCTTCATTACCGTTGCTGTATGTAAAAATTGAAACTGCTATTATTCCATATGTCTCGCTTTTAGTTTTCACAAAATTCCCTGTCTCACCCGGCAGCTCTATATCTGAAGCATGTTCACAAACGATAACTCCCTCTTCTTTCAGGAGGGAATGCCGGCCGATCAATTCCATCAGCTTCAACAGCTGCTGTTTTTTATAAGGAGGGTCCAGGAAGATATAGTCAAAGGAAATTTCCCTTTTAACAATCGCTTTCAATGCCCTTTCAGAATCGTTCCGGTAAACCTCCGCCTTTTCTTCTAGGCCGCAGGCTTCCAGGTTTTCATGGACCGTCTTGATTGCCTTTCCTTCCCGGTCAACGAAAATCACGCTTTCCAGCCCCCGGCTTAAAGCTTCAATTCCGAGGCCTCCGCTGCCGGCAAAAAGGTCGAGTCCGGTTCCGCCATCAAAATACGGCCCAATCATGTTAAAAATAGCTTCTTTAACCTTATCGGTGGTTGGCCTTGTTGTATTTCCGGGCACTGCTTTTAAAGAAATGCCTTTACATTCACCTGACACCACTCTCATCATTCATCACCACAATCATTTGACATTTTCCCTTATTTTCTTATTTATCCTAACACAATTCGCCCCATGCCGCCAACAGGCTATTTGAAAGCGGATTCATCAGAAAAGCGGAAGCGCCTTGCTCACCCCCGACAAGCATAAGACAAGACACCCGAAAAGGCGTTCTTTGCCTTTTTGGGGGGCTTGGCTTATGACTCGAGGGGGTAGGCGCTGGAGCTGGACAGTGACCGAAGTAGAGAAATACCACATTCTTCTTTGCAGAAAAGCGGAAGCGCCTTGCTCACTTAAGGAACGCAGACTAAGAACGCCACGTCCTGTGGCAACGTCTTCATGACCCCCATCCTGGGGGCTTGGCTTATGACTCGAGGGGGGAGGCGCTGGATTAGTAAATTTCCTTAACTGCAAAAAATGTTCCCAAAAGGTGTATAACCGTGTTCTTTATGGAAATAATGTAAGTAACAACATCTATTCGAGGGTGTTGTTGCCAACCGCGGAGAAGACTTACGTTTCCCCATAAGTTCTTCCTCCGGTTTCTCCTCTCCCTTTGCCTTCTGTCCCTATGGGATATAGAAGGGCCCTGCAGGAATGCAGGGTTTTTTTCTGTTTCTGCCAAAAGAATGGCGGGAGTGCTGGAAAGTTTGAAATTAGATAGTTATCGGTACATTCTTTTCTTTTAACAGACGAACAAATGAAAAAAGCTGGCATCGCCAGCTTTTCTTATTTGCCTTTTTCGATAGAAATCCTGTGTTCATCTTCGGCAAATTTAATTTTAAATAGTGCTTCCAGCCAGTGACTGTCCATAAAAAGCTCTGATCCTACTGTTACCAGCGGATTCTCCAGGAGCCCGTAGTCCTCTTCATTGTATATGAAAATGTTTTTGTCCAGATAGAAACGGTAGCTATTATTGCCTGCCCCCTGAAGGAAAATTTCTGTAGCAGAAACTTTTTCCGCTTTGAATCCAAGCAGCCCTGCAGTTTTAATAAATGGAAAATATGTTTTTCCATCCAGGCCGATTGCCTCCAAATCTGACTCTGTCCCATTGACATCTATATTCCGCTCATCGGCAAAATAAAAAGGAATATAAGGAGCTTTCTCATCTTTGTTCAAGGTGAAATAGCTTGTATCTTTTCCAAGCTCACTTACAAGGAAACGATCCAGCTGTTCCGCATTAAGAGAATCCGAGTTTTTAACGTAAGAGTAAAATCGTTCCATTCCTTCTTCACCCATGACCTCCTTCAGCCCTGCCAGAAGACTTTTTGCCTTTTCAGAGCCAGGCTCCTGTGAGAGTGCTGCCGAAGCTGCTAAATCCAGCAGCCAGGTTTCACCAGGAGGTGTCCCGCTGAATTTCTCTTTTAGAGCTTGAGACAGAATTTTAGCCATCAGCTCATTTGGATCAGTTCCGGGATTGATAATCATTAGTCCGCTGCCGGCAGCTTCTTTATAGGAACTGGTTTGTATTAAAGTTAAGAACGGAAGATCTGCCATTTTCTCCGCCGATTCCGGAGCTATGACAAGTCCGTTTTCTTTTTCCGCAGCTAAAAAGATGATATTATCGCCTGCCTCAAAAGTGTTCAGCTTTTCAGCCTGCCAGAAGACTGCCGGTGCGTCTCCTTCCCGTTCAAACACATAATAATCGATCAGCTCTCCCTGCTTGTACCCTTCCGGGCGGCCGCCGGCAGACCAGGTTCCGGACCTTCTGGAGGAATCTACAATGACGGTGAGTGTATCATCTATGTGAACATCAGGAATCATGGTCGTCCAATCAGTCAGCAGGAACGCGGCTGGAGAAGCGCCCACAGGGATTATATATTCGAAGGTGAGGCTGCCGTCTTCAGAAATGAATGTGGACGGATCCTCATCAGAAGAGCTGCATCCCTTCCCTTCTATGCCGGGACATTCCCATCTGAACTGCTTTTCTGTGTTGACAGTTCTGTATTCTTTGCCTTTCGACAGGCCTTTTATAGTCTGTGTAACGAATAATTGATCTTGTGTTGTTTCTATTGTCAGCTCCTGTTGGGCTGACTCCAGCACCTTAGAAGGCTCTGACTGTTTGGAGTAGGCATTCCACTGAAAGAACAGCATTGCGCCGATTACAGTCCCTAATGCCAAAAAACTGAGAAACAATCCTTTCCACATGCCGATTCCCCTTCGAAAAATAATTCTTTATTCATACAATAGCAAATGAACCTGACCAGGACTATCCTTTTTTTTACGATTTCATGAAACTTTTATCCTGATTCGTGATTTGAGTTTTTTTCGTTCTTTCTATAATTTTCCGCCAGAGGACCCGTTTCCATATTAGAGTGCAGGCTTCTCAAACACTCTGCTTAGTGATAAAGTATCAGGAGATTCATTAAATTTTTTCATATTAACCAGGAGGAATCTATGTGATCCAGCGTTTTATTGAATTGGGAGAAGGCTATTCCGATATATATGAATTACTTGAAATTGTCCGTTCTAACAAACATCGGCTGCAGCATTTGATAGCATTTCAATCCGCTTATGAAGGGAAAGAGATGACATCGGTCGCCGCGGTGCTCAGGCCTGCTGAGACAGGGAAATTCCAGCCTTTGTATATTTGCCGGGAAGGTATCCCCCATCCTGACAAAGCTCCCAACGCCAGGTTTCAATTATTTAAGGATTTAGCTGATGATTGCGAAAAGGAAATGATCCGGCTGGAAGTCAAGCCTTCTGCACTCTTTGCAGAAAAAGAATTATTCTATCAGTACCTCATCGGCATTCTCAGATTGAACCATTATATTCAGCCGCTGCACTAAGAAATGCGGAAAAGCCTTGATCAGCCCCGACAAGCTTAAGACACTTCAGGATAGAAGGCCTTCTTTGCCTTCAATCCTGGAGGGGCTTAAGACTCGAGGGGCTAGGCTTTGGAGCTGGACAAATAGAAATGCGGAAAAGCCTTGATCAGCCCCGACAAGCTTAAGGCACTTCAGGACAGAAGGCTCATCGCAGCAGAATTGAATTGTTTGTTCATCAGAAAAAAAGGCAGGGATTTCTCCCTGCCTTTTTAAATACCCATTTTATAATCGTATTCTTTCGCTTTATCCGGCTTCGAATTTTCGAATTCTGTCTTCAGGAACGGTTTATAGGAAGGCTCAGCCTTTTTTACGAATGAATAGGATGAAATTTTTTGGATCAATGCCTCAGTATCCTCTATATCGCAGTAAATGACCGCATACTTCAGCTTTTTGGAAACATAGTGGACATTTCCAAACCGTCTCAGCATTTTTGCCTGCTTAAGAGAATAAAGCCAAACAATGATTCCCTGTCGCTGACCTAGCATATAATTTTCCCCTTCAATTTGGCAGTTTTTTATAGTCTAGCAAACAAAAAGGCATATATCAAGAAAAGCTTATAGACTTATGTGCCGCTCCGGAATGCAAAAAGCCCGGGAGTACAAGCTCCCGGGCCATGCTGATTTATGCGGAACAGCTGCAGCTTCCGCCTGATCCGCAGCCGCCTCCGCAGCTGGAGTCAAAGAACGGGTTGCCAGTCGGCACCTTAACACTTTCCGAGACAGACTTTCCAATGATGAGACTGACTTCGTCAAGCAGGCTTTGCAGATCTGTTTCAGCCTTTTTGAACTCAGCCAGATGAATGTCCATGTCCATCTCCCTTTTCACTTCCCTGATGCTCATCATCACTGTTTTATAATCAGGATGATACCTTCCGAAGCGCTGCACTTCTTCGTACTGCTCCTTCATTTTTACAAAGGCTTGAATTTTCCTTTGAGTCTCCCTGCTGTTTTTCACTTTATATAAACAAGCGCGGTACTGCTCCGCCGCTTCTGATGTAAGAATCATGGCCGATAATTGGTCAGCTCTCTCAAGCAATTCGACTCTTTCGGTTGTTGCAAGCATGAAAAGCCCACCTCCGATTCATATTCTATCATGAATATGTTAAATTGCGAAGTATGTGCTTAAGGTATTTTTACAGTAAATTCCTTTTCTGCCCCCACAGTACTTCCTTTTGAAACTACTTTCACCTTTATGTGATGGAGTCCGCTTGCGAGCCCTTTGACCGAAAAGGAAGCAGCATGGACTTCCCGCACTTTCTTTCCGTCAGCATACAGCAGGATTTTCCCTTGCTGTTCCCCTGCACCATCCCGGAAAGAAACTCCTGTAACGATACAGTCTATGTATAGGTCACTGCCATGGATTGTATATTTAACAAATAGCGGGCTCTCCTTTTCCTCCAGCCCTGCTGCTGAAATGTTTTTAGCCCCAATATCCGCTGTTTCAAACAGCTTTGCCTCCGGCTCCGGCAAATCTTTGCCGCATCCGGCAGCCAGCACTGCTCCGATTCCAATGAACAAGGCGATTACTTTTTTCATTTCTTGTTCCTCCTTTGCCACCAGGCTATTACTAGTCTTTCTTGGAAGGCAGCTGTTTATGAGCAGAAATTTTCAAAGAGAGAGCGAATCTTTTTTTAAAACACAATGAAAAAAGCTCTTCTCCCGGGAGAAGAGCTTACTATGAAGATTGTGAGTTCATTGCCTGAAACATGCTCATCATCATGGAAGCCATCTGGACGCCATTGGTGAACTTCTCAACATGATGCGGGATCGTTCTTTTATAATAATGCAGTGCGGCAACCTCCAGCGCTTGTATTTCCTGGGGATTCCTGGACAAAGTGCGATACCATTGGGGCTGTTCTCTAATAAATTGCTTCAGTTCTTTTTTCTGCTCTAAATAGTCAAGGATATCTCTTCTCATCTCACACCTGCCTTAAATCAATCTTTTCGGAATGAAAAAGGATTTGGCGGTTTTGCCTGGACCGGGCTTTGTGAGCCTGGGGTCTGGCCTCCTGTCTGGAATTGGGAGATTACGCCCTGGACCGCAGACAGGGCCTGGCTGAGATTATTAATATATCCTTGCACCTGGCCGGGATCCATTTTTTTGACGGTGCCCATCACCGTGGACATCCAGTCGCTTTTTTTCTCCTCTTCCTTCACTTCTGCCCCAGGATCCGATTCGCCCCATCTGGCATCCTCCTCACCGAGAAGGTACCAATCTTCGTATAGATCCTGCCACGTCGACTTTCCATCTCTTACTTCTTTTATGATATGCGGCCTGGATTTTACGAAGTCCTTGAATTGCGCAACGGAAGGATGAAGTTTCTTTACTGTCATAATCCAATCACCTCATCTGATGCATTCGCCTACTTTACCATATGAAAAAGCTTCATGAAATGTGAAAGCTGTCTTTCACAGATGCAAAAAATGCCAATTAAATGATAAAATATGAAGCAGAAAGCATGTGAAAGGTGATATTTATGGATGAGCAGCTAAGGGATTTATTCGAAGCCTGCCTTGAACAGGCCACTGATGACGACAGGAAGGTTTTGCACACACTTCTTGCCGGAGTGAAGAAGAAGCAGGATAACATAAACAGCTCCTATATAGGCGGCATCCTGCATATGGACCGGACCATCACAGCACAGGAATGCAAAATTACAATGCCCGTCTCCCCCCTCCTGCATAATACACTCGGCATCGTGCATGGAGGGATCACGGCCACTGCTGTCGATTCAGCAATGGGCACCCTTGCCAACTCCCTTCTGCCTGAGGGCTATGGGGCAGTCACCACACAGCTGAATATCCACTATCTGGCTGTCGGTAAAGGCGAAAACATTATATGTACAGCCGCCCTCAGCCACAAAGGCACGAAGACCATGGTTCTTTCTGCTGATGTATACAGGGCTGACGGACGGAAGATCGCACAGGCTACTGGCAGCTTTTTTGTTATAGAAAAAAAATAAGGAGGGCGCTATGGTCACCGCCATTGTCATCCCCATTATATGCTTATACTTCTTCTGGGTCACGAGGAAGGAAAGGCGGAATTCCGAAGCAGAATGGAGAAGTATTGGCATGGTCCCTGAAGAAGCTGTGATTGAAGGGAAAGTCACTGCGCTTCACCTTGAAAAGCAGCGCTATTATCATCATCTGTATGTTTGGGTGCTTGAAATGCGCCTCCAGGCTTCAGCAAAGACAATCATAGCCAGAAAGCTGCAGGCAGCAGATCAAGAATTCAGGTATCCCGGTTTTAAAGAGGGCGAATTTATTATCCTTTTCGGGAAATGGCAGAAAGATATTTTCATTGTAAACCGTTCAATGCCCAAAAAAGGACTGAATCAGACAGCATCCCTTGAAACAGACTAAAAAAAAGAGGCTCCCGGCAGTCCGGAGGCCTCTTTGACTATCTTCACTCTTGCCATTTCTGTATGAAATTCTGAGTATAATGCCTGTCGTACACGCCGACGCCCAGGTGGGTGAAATCCGGGTTTAGCAGGCTCTCCCTGTGGCCTTTGCTATTCAGCCAGCCTTCAACTACTGCGGGAGCATCCACATAGTGAGCAGCGATATTCTCGCCAGCCATCTGATAAAAAACCTCCCCAGCCTCAAGCCTGTCCGACAGCTCGCCGTATTTTTCCGAGGTATGGGAAAACTGTTTGCTTTCAAACATATCCCTGCTATGCTCATAAGCTACTTTTGCAGTAGCTTCGTCCCATTCAAGCACATTCAATTCATGCCTTGCCCTGATAAAGTTGCTGATGTCGAATATCTGTTTTTCATTGCCTTCTTCAATCAGCCTCTTTTCTGCCTGCTCTGAAGGCTCGGCTTCTATCAGGTCACCCCTGTATACCAGTTCATAAGGCCGGAGCTTTACAAGCGTCGGGGCATCCATATACCTGATGCTGGACAGCTCGCCTGTGAAACGGTCGATATACAGCTGTGCATAAATATTTCCGGCCTTGATGAGCGGCCTGGTATTCAGATCGTCTTCAGAGAGTTCAAACCGGTATGAGCTGCCTTTGTATTGAAAATTAATATTAGTGTCAATAAACACAGAAGAATAAATTTCGCTGACCGGCTGACCTATATGGAAAGGACTCACGTCAGCATCGGGCCCTGTGGCAAACAGCGTGACAATCCTTCCATCCAATACGCCCGCCTGAACATACTGGCTGGTGCCTTTCTTATAAATCCACCATTCATAGCCATATTCTGATGGGTCTTTACGTTCCGGGTCACCAAGCAAGACCTGCAGATCAGAGGCATTTTTGCCAATAAGCGATGACAGGCCCTCCCCCGGAAGCTTTAAGGAAGATTCGTCAATCATATTTTGCTCGCTGAGAGAATCGTCTTTCTGGGGTTTCGTTTCCTCATCACTGATCAGGAGTTCGTCTTTAGGGTCTGATGATATATTAAAATAAAAACTAATCACCAAAAAAATGGATACAATAATTAAAATACGGATTAATTTTAGCAGACTCCAGCCCCCTCCCTGCCGTCTTTTCTATCTTTTCTATCATTATATGCCGCAGTATATAGATTATTATATCATTTTCAACTTTCTTTTTAATAGAATAGAATGACAAAATTGCAGGTTAGTCTTTGAAAACACAAAAAGACTGCTTAAGCAGTCCGAGTTTGAACTATTAACCTATAAATTAATTTTTCAAAACCAGTTTTAATTGTAAATTGGGGCTGATGGTCTCCGTTCCAGACACTTCGCTTTCCGCGGGGCGGCGCTGAGCCTCCTGATATGAACGAAACTGTCAAGATTCCCACTCCACCATCGTTTTGGTTTTGTTTTTGGGCACTTTTAAGAAGAGAAGCTATTCTGGCTTCTTTGTACTGGTTAGATATTTAGCCACATTGGCTAGAATAGCTCCTTCTTTAGCTTACTGACCATTTCTCATCGCTTGGATGGGCGGTCAAGTGGTCTCCTTGACGGCCCATCCAAGCGATGAGACGCTAGTGAAAGCTAAAAGAAGGAATAATCGACCTCCTGTTAATGATAGGTATAGAAGATAAGAACACGGCACGAAGGCAAAAACTCAACTGCGGTTATCATTCTGATATTCGTGGGTTTTCACATTTTATCTTTCCGTA
>NZ_JASHIV010000036.1:0-17177 GCF_030733525.1 Bacillus sp. MMSF_3328
TAAGATTTAGCTCTGATAAAAATAAGATTTACGTTGACGTTTTTTGTTCGTTCAGTTTTCAAAGAACAATCTCTATCACTTCTCTCGAAGCAACTTAATTAGTATATCACCGTCAGCAAACTAAGTCAACAACTTTTTGAAGGTTATTTTTTCTCGTTTGCGTCATTGTGACGACCTTTAATATAATATCACCATATTTCACTATCGTCAACAGTGAATATATAGTTTTTCTTATTTTTATTCTGGTCAGCCTTTCAGGGTTTTTCGATCATCCATCCAGGCAAAAGCAAAGAACAGCCATCAGAATAGCTGTTCCAGCGTAAAGCCTTTTATAGAATCCAGGTCTGAATAGCAGCCAGGGCAAACACTCCAGGCAGTCCCAAAAAGCCCGAAACAGCTGTTGTTGCCAGATTAATAGGGACATATAAGCCAAACTGGCCTCCGAAAGCATTAAGAAAAAACAGGAACAGTGCTCCTATCAGAATTTTGATGACTCCCTGTCCCAAAAACTTAAGCGGCTTAAACGGAGCCCCTATAAATAGTAATAACAATATCAGCCCGCCCAAAATGGTTATTACCAGTATCGGTTCCATCCTCATCATCCTCTCCCATTAGCCTGTACTACTACAAATTTATGAGAAGAGAGATGAAAAAAGACCTGATTGCCCCTTGGTTCATCTAACAGATATCTTCCTGGCCTTTGCTTCCTTAAATAAATAAAAGTATTTAGCCTCCGCCAGCTTGGTTTGCGCCAAAACTTCCGCAGAAGGATCAAAGCTTTTTTCAAGCAGCCTTTTCTGGTTATACCATTCATCCTTCAAACTATTAAGCTGCATGAGAAGCTGTTCATCAAATTCATTGCGAAGCTTTCCTTTTTTACGGAAAAACATGTATACACCTCCTGCTTAAACCTCTCTTCTTCCCTCGAGTGCCTTGGAAAGCGTGACTTCATCTGCATATTCCAGATCTCCGCCCACCGGCAGACCATGGGCAATCCTTGTAATTTTGATACCGGATGGCTTAAGGAGGCGCGAAATGTACATCGCTGTCGCTTCCCCTTCAATATTTGGGTTGGTCGCCAGTATAACTTCTTCCACCGTCTCATCCTGCAGCCTTTTTAAAAGGTCAGGTATATTGATATCTTCCGGTCCTATTCCGTCCATCGGAGAAATAGCGCCGTGGAGAACGTGGTACAGGCCGTTGAATTCCTTCATTTTTTCCATGGCGATAACATCCTTAGGATCCTGCAGAACACAAATTACACTCCTGTCCCTGCGCTGATCCTCGCAGATATAACAGGGATCCTGATCGGTAATATGGCCGCACACCGAGCAGTAAGATAAATTTCGTTTGGCATTCACCAGCGCCTTAGCAAAATCAAGAACGGTGTCTTCCTTCATGCTAAGGACAAAAAAAGCCAGGCGAGCGGCTGTTTTCGGGCCGATCCCCGGCAGCTTCATAAAGCTGTCTATCAACTTAGATATCGGTTCAGGATAATGCATACTACTCCTCCTATCTAGAAATGCGGAGGGCGCTTGCTCATCGGCGACAAGCATAAGACGAACTGGCCGAAAGGTTTGTTCTTTAACCTTTTGGCCAGTTTGGCTTATGACCTCGAGCCGATAGCGCCCGCAGCTGGACAATCAAGAAATGCGAAAGCGGCTTGCCCAGGGACGACAAGCATAAGGCAGCCTGGATGAAAGGTTTGCTCTTTAACCTTTTAGCCAGGCTGACTTATGACTCGAGTCCCTAGCCGCTGCAGCTGGACAATCAAGAAATGCGGAGGGCGCTTGCTCATCGGCGACACGCATAAGTTTCCTGCCGCCCTTTTGCCTGCCCCCATTCGTATTCACGCCTTTTTTGCTTTTTCAGGCATTTTTAAAGCGGAGATTAACTCCGCTTCGGCTTTTAAAACATTCCAGGCAGGTTCATTCCTTTTGTAAACTGCCCCATTGTATCATTTGTCAGATCATCAGCCTTTTTAAGGGCGTCATTTGTTGCTGCAAGTACGAGGTCCTGAAGCATATCGATATCTTCCGGATCTACTACTTCTTCTTTAATATTGACTTCAAGGACTTGCTTGTGTCCGGAAACGATGACTGTCACCATTCCGCCGCCTGCAGTACCTTCAATTCTTTTTTCCCCCAGCTCTTCCTGAGCCTCGGCCATTTTCTTTTGCATTTTCTGCATTTGCTTCATCATGTTTTGCATATTGCCCATTCCACGCATATTCTTTACCTCCAAATAGTTTTATTCTTTGATTTCGACTAAATCCCCGAACAGCTTTTGTGCTTCGGATACGACCAGGTCGTCTTCTGGGGCGCCAAGCCCGCTGCCTTCAGAAGGCTCATCGCGATGCCCGCTGTTCAGAAAACTGCCCCGTATCCGCTGCCACTGCTCTTCAGGCACCCCGACAACCTGTTTCCTTTGTCCGGTCAATTCCTGGATGGCACCGGATATCGTTTCTATAAATTTAGCATTATCCATGGCCATTTGACAGTGTATTTCATATTTAAATTTAACGATGAACGCATCCGCTGAAGCAGCGACCGGCTCTGCTTCATTCAGCAGAGCGGCCTGGGACCGCATCTGGTTATGCACGAGCCTTCCAAGCATATCGCCCCATTTGCCTTTTACGGCATTCAGGTCATTTTTCGTTGCATTTTTCAGGATTTCATTAATTTTCCCTTCAGGCGCCTGGAATCCTTTTCTTGAGGTTCTCTGTGCCTGCTTCTTCTGGGCAGGCTCAGCCGCATCCGAAACGGTGACCCCATTTTTCTTCAGCTCAGCCAGCTCCTCTTGAAGCTGTTCGATTTTTCTCATGAGAGGTTCAATATCGGCAGCCGCCTTTTTCTCTGTACCCTCAAGCTGGCAGAGCTTCATGATGGCTACCTCAAGGAAAATCCTTGGATGGTTGGTCCAGCGCATTTCCTGCTGGGCTTTATTCAGAATTTCAATCAGGCTGTACAGCTGCTGAGGATCAATCTCTTCAGCCAATGCCTTGAATTCTTCATCAAGCATGACGCGTTCGAGCGACTCATCCAGTGAAGGAGCTGCCTTGTATAAAAGCATGTCCCTGTAATATAAGATGAAGTCCTCGATGAACCTGGAAGGATCCTTCCCCTGAAACAGGAGGGTCTCCAGTGCTTCCAGCGCACCTGCAGCATCTTTTTCCATGACGTTTCTGGACAGTTTATTCAGGAATCCCTGGGAGACGGCTCCTGTTACTGTGAGGGCATCCTCCGCCGTCACTTTGTCCTGGCTGAAGGATATCGCCTGATCAAGGAGGCTGAGAGCATCCCTCATCCCTCCTTCGGCAGCCCGGGCAACGATATGGAGGGCATTCTCTTCATACTGCACCCCGGTCTCATCCACTATCATTTTCATCCGGCCGACGATCGACTGTGCCGTTATGCGCTTGAAGTCAAAGCGCTGGCATCTTGAAATGATGGTAAGCGGAATCTTGTGGGGTTCTGTTGTAGCAAGAATGAACATAACATGCTTCGGAGGCTCTTCAAGTGTTTTTAATAGTGCATTGAAGGCGCCGATCGAAAGCATATGAACCTCATCGACGATATATACTTTATATTTGACTGCACTGGGTGCATATTTGACTTTGTCCCTAATATCCCGAATCTCTTCCACACCGTTGTTGGAGGCCGCATCGATTTCAATCACGTCCGGTATGGAGCCATTCGTAATGCCAATGCAGGAATCACACTCATTGCAAGGCTCGCTGATCGGAGCCCTTTCACAGTTGACGGTTTTGGCCAGTATTTTGGCCGCACTCGTCTTTCCCGTCCCCCTGGGCCCGGAAAATAAGTATGCATGAGAGGTTTTCTGCTGAAGCAGGGCGTTCTGCAATGTTTTGGTTACGTGTTCCTGCCCTACAACATCTATGAACTGCTGTGGACGCCAGACACGATATAATGCCTGGTAACTCATCTTCGCGCCCCCTTCCTAACTGCTTTTCTATCTCTATTATACCGTATCAGTTCCTATTTTCCAAAAAGGATTGCAAATATCCGGAGGAGCAATTTTCCAGCAGGAACATGCATAAAAAAACCCACCCCTGACCGGGATGAGCTTTGCTTTTATCATTATAACTGCCGTGCACCTTCCGTCGACTGGCTCCCATAAGCGTTACTTAAGCAGTTAGCTCGGCCCAGGCAACCCTGCGGCACATGGGAGGGACCACTTAATGCTGCTTCCTTCCGGACCTGACATGGTTCATGGATTCCCATTGCGCAGGACCCGGGCGTCAACACCACTTACTTAAGGCAGGCCCTACAGGACACCAGCCTCAGGAAGGAGTTCAGCCTCGCTAGAGCGGATTGCGAGTACAGGGCACCGCTACCTCCCCGCTTAGCACGGCAAAATTGATACCATATTTGGCTGCGTCGTTTGTGACGCATAATCAGTATACTAAGTTTCGGACGAAATTGCAATGCCTATGGCCTGTCAATTCCTTCTTGCAGATCCAGCAGCTGTTTTCGCCGCCTTTTCTCTTCCTTTTTCCGTTCGCGGAGAGCCCGGAAGAAATCGGTCAGCAGGCTGCCGCATTCTTCTTCCAGCACCCCTGCTGATACCTCGCTCTGGTGGTTGAATCTTTCATCCTGGAGCAGATTCATGAATGTGCCCGCACAGCCGCCCTTTGGATCGGACGCTCCATATACAACCCTCTTGATGCGGGAGAGAATGATGGCGCCAGAACACATGGCGCACGGCTCTAATGTGACATAAAGCACAGCATCCTCAAGTCTCCATGTCCCAAGCATCCCGCAGGCTTCCTCAATGGCAAGGAGTTCAGCATGCGCCACCGCATTCTGGTTCGACTCACGGAGATTATGGGCGCGGCTGATTATCTTCCCGTCCAGGACCACAACGGCCCCGATCGGAACCTCCCCAAGCTCTCCTGCCTTTTTCGCCTCTTCTATTGCTTCCTTCATATAATCATCATCATTGTAAGTAATATTCATCTTTTTTCCTACCATCCCTTATGTTTAAAAATATACCAAGGGTGTATATAGCCTTTAGTGCTCACAATAGACCCAAAGGAGAGAACTGACATGAAAGAATCATCTACAGCACTCTTAATTATAGACATGATCAATAATTTTGATTTTCCGGAGGGTGAAATTCTAGCCGCAAAAGCTGAGAAAATCTCCGGTCCCATAAAAACATTAAAGGAAAAATGCGCTGCTGAAGCTATTCCTGTCATCTATGTTAATGATCATTACAGCCTTTGGCAAGCCGACTTTGAAAAGATAGCCGATTACTGCCGGAATGAAAACAGCAGGGACATCATTGACTGCCTCTACCCTTCTGATGAAGACTACTTTTTGATCAAGCCGAAGCACTCCGCTTTTTACGGCACTGCTCTTAACACCCTGCTTCTTCAGTTAAATGTCAAGAATCTGATCATCACCGGTGTAGCCGGGAATATTTGCGTCCTTTTTACGGCGAATGACGCCTATATGAGAGAATACAGCTTGTACGTCCCTGAAAATTGCCTTGCTTCCAATGATGACCATGACAACGAAAATGCCCTGAAAATGATGAAGAACGTCCTCAATGCCCGCACAGAACCCTTCTCTGAGAAAAATAGCATTTCAGCCTGTTTCCCTTCATAAAATGATGGTAGCGTAATTTGCCATTAAGGGGGAAATGAATATGCAAATCCATATAGTGCGGGCAGGACAGTCCCTGACAGGGATCGCTCAGGCTTATGGCACGACGGCAGCCGATATTTCACAGGCCAATGAACTCCCCAATCCCGACAGGCTCGTTGTCGGCCAGGCGCTGGTGATCCCGATCACAGGGCGCTTTTACTGGGTTCAGCCAGGCGATACTTTGTCTGCCATTTCCCGGCGGACAGGGATTCCGGTTCAGGAAATAGCAACCATCAACCGGATTTCGGCATCACAGCCTCTCCAGCCGGGCTTGCGCCTCTACCTGCCGCCGCGGCCGAAAACAGCGGCTGAATTCAATGCCTATGTAGAACCGAGGGGTACATCTGTTGCCCCTGCACTTGAGGAAGGAGCGCGTGAAGCTGCACCCTACCTCACCTATCTGGCACCCTTCAGCTTCCAGGCCCTGAGGGATGGCGGTCTTAAAGAGCCGCTCCTCAATAATTTCCCGGCCATCGCCAAAGCGAATAACAATGTGCTGATGATGGTCATCACCAACCAGGAGAATGACCAGTTCAATGATGAGCTTGGCCGGATCCTCCTGAATGATATACCTGTGCAGGATAAGTTTCTGGATAATATAACTGCCGCAGCCAAGAAGTACGGCTTCAGGGATATCCATTTTGACTTCGAATACTTACGCCCTGAGGACCGGGAGGCATACAACCGGTTTTTACGAAAAGCAAAGGCCCGGTTCAGCCGGGAAGGCTGGCTCATTTCTACCGCCCTCGCGCCGAAGACGAGCGCCGGCCAGAAGGGACGCTGGTATGAAGCCCATGATTATAAGGCACACGGGGAAATCGTGGATTTTGTCGTTATCATGACCTATGAGTGGGGCTACAGCGGCGGCCCTGCCCAGGCCGTTTCCCCGATCGGCCCTGTCCGGGAGGTCCTGGAATATGCAGTAAGCGAAATGCCGTCCTCCAAGATCATGATGGGCCAAAATCTGTACGGCTATGACTGGACCCTTCCATTTGTCCAGGGTACTACCGCAAGGGCGCTGAGCCCGCAGCAGGCCATCGAGCTGGCAGCGGAGAACAATGTGCCCATCCGCTATAATACGAAATCGCAGGCCCCGCTGTTCAACTATACAGACACCGACGGGAAGCGGCATGAGGTGTGGTTTGAGGATGCGAGGTCAATCCAGGCAAAATTCGATCTTATGAAGGAATTGAATCTGAGAGGGATGAGCTACTGGAAGCTCGGCCTGTCTTTTCCCCAGAACTGGCTGTTGATCACAGACAATTTTAATGTGACAAAACGGGAGTAACGAAGGCATTTTCGCCTGGGTGCACAGGAAGCTATGGGTCAGTCTGATCCATGGCTTTTTTTATATTTTTTGCCTGAAGAAATTCCATATCCCTTCCACTGTATAGTGTGTTAAAATATTTTTTGTGTCGTTAAAAGTCGATTTAAAGGATAACTGGACATAGATAAATAAGAACAATAAGGAGGCCACACTGTGGGGGGGACACCTTTTATTACCGTTGAAGGCCCGATCGGCGTAGGGAAAACCTCGCTGGCAAAGGCCATTTCCGAGCATTTTCAATTTGCACTGCTGAAAGAGATTGTAGATGAAAATCCTTTTCTTGGGAAGTTTTATGACAACATTGAGGAATGGAGCTTCCAGACGGAAATGTTTTTCCTGTGCAACCGCTATAAGCAGCTCGGAGACATCAATACTGATTATTTAGCCAATAACAAGGCCGTTGTTGCCGATTACCATATTCTCAAAAACCTCGTTTTTGCCGAAAGGACGCTGAGCCCGGCAGAATTCCAAAAATATGTGAAGATCTACGATATCCTGACAAGTGATATGCCAAGGCCTAATGTCATCATCTACCTTCACGCAAGCCTCGAGACGCTCCTGCAGCGGATCAGGCTGCGGGGCCGGGAGATTGAAAAAAATATCAGCCCGCTCTATCTGGAGCAGCTGTCAATTGATTATGAGAACGCCATGAACCTGTTCACTGAACAGCACCCTGATATTCCGGTTCTGCGCTTCAGCGGCGATGATCTGGATTTTGTGAAAAATAAAGAAGATCTCTCTCAAATTTTGGACAGCCTTTCCCTATCTTTAATTAAAGGAGCTTATCACCATGAATCTTAGGAATAAGTACGAAATTCCCGGAAATTCCGTGATTACCATTGCTGGTACGGTCGGGGTAGGGAAATCGACAATGACCAATGCGCTTGCGGGTGCTCTGGGCTTTCGCACCTCATTTGAAAAAGTGGACACCAATCCTTACCTGGACAAATTTTATGCAGATTTCGACAGGTGGAGCTTCCATCTGCAGATTTATTTCCTTGCCGAACGCTTCAAGGAGCAGAAACGCATCTTTGAATATGGCGGCGGCTTTATCCAGGACCGTTCCATTTACGAAGATACCGGCATTTTTGCCAAGATGCATCATGAAAAAGGAACCATGTCCCAGGTGGACTATGAAACATACACAAGCCTGTTCGATGCAATGGTCATGACACCATACTTCCCTCATCCCGACCTGCTGATTTACCTGGAAGGATCCATTGAAGACATCTTATCCAGGATCCAGGAAAGAGGGCGCCCGATGGAGCAGCAGACACCTGTATCCTACTGGGAAGAAATGCATGAACGCTATGAAAACTGGATCAACACATTCAATGCTTGCCCAGTCCTGCGCCTGAACATCAATGATTATGACCTGATGGCTGATGGCGCCTCCATTGAGCCTGTCATTGAAAAAATCTCCGTCTTTCTGAAGCAGTCGCAGCTGCTGAAAAAGTAAAACAGCAGATTATGTTCTCTGGAGTGAGATACAAAATAAGCCCGGCATAAACGCCGGGCTTATTTTTATTTGGAAGGATTCCAGAAAAGTCAGCTGAAACCACATTTGCATTCTTGAAAACATAAAAAAGCCGCTGCAAAATGCAGCGGCTTTTTATGTATCTCCAATAGTTATGCGCTATGGTTGATTTTATAATGGAGGAGGTAGAGGGATTCGAACCCCCGCGCGGTGTTACCCGCCTGTCGGTTTTCAAGACCGATCCCTTCAGCCAGACTTGGGTATACCTCCGTATCGACAAGATTTATTCTATCAGCTCTCCAATAAGAAGTCAACATTATTTCAAAAAAAATTGGACGGGTTTTTAACACCCGTCCAGGTGGAATGCTTTATGCTTTGCCGATTACTTCTTTATTGCCCATATACGGTCTTAATACTTCCGGAATGATGACACTTCCGTCTTCCTGCTGGTAGTTTTCAAGGATAGCGGCAACCGTACGGCCGATCGCGAGGCCAGAGCCATTCAGGGTATGAAGATGCTCAGGCTTGCCCTTAGGCTCGCGGCGGAAACGGATGTTCGCACGGCGTGCCTGGAAGGCTTCAAAGTTACTGCAAGAAGAAATTTCACGGTAGGTCCCGTAGCTTGGGATCCAGACTTCGATATCGTATTTCTTGGCAGCTGTGAATCCGAGATCGCCTGTGCACATGCTGAGCACACGGTACGGCAGGCCAAGCAGCTGCAGAACCTTTTCAGCATGTCCTGTCAGTTTTTCAAGCTCTTCATAAGAATCTTCAGGACGGACAAACTTCACAAGCTCCACCTTATTGAATTGATGCTGGCGGATCAGACCCCTTGTATCGCGGCCCGCAGACCCCGCTTCAGAACGGAAGCAAGCACTGAATGCGGCATAATTGATCGGAAGCTGTTCATTCGTCAGGATTTCATCTCTGTGCATGTTTGTAACAGGCACTTCTGCTGTCGGAATCAGGAAGTAGTCTTCACTTTCGATCAGGAAGGCATCTTCTTCGAACTTTGGCAGCTGCCCAGTGCCTGTCATGCTGGCACGGTTGACCATATATGGAGGAAGGACTTCCATATAGCCATGCTCTTCTGTGTGAAGATCAAGCATGAAGTTAAATAAAGCACGCTCTAAGCGGGCGCCAAGGCCTTTGTAGAATACAAAGCGGCTTCCCGTAACCTTGCCGGCCCTCTCAAAGTCAAGGATGTCCAGGTCAGTGGCAACATCCCAGTGAGGCTTCGGCTCGAAGCTGAAATCACGGACATTGCCCCATTTTCTCGCCTCGACATTATCGTCTTCCGTCTCACCGACCGGAACGCTTTCATGCGGGATATTCGGAATGCTCATCAAAAGGCTGTCCAATGATTCTTCCACTGTGCGGAGCTCTTCATCAAATGCTTTGATCTTGTCTCCTACTTCCCTCATCTCGGCAATCAGGCTGTCCGCATCTTTCTTTTCACGCTTAAGTACAGCTACCTGCTGGGAAACCTCATTCCTTCTGCTCTTCAGCTGCTCTGTTTCCATGATCAGCTCACGGCGCCTTACATCAAGATCTTCAAATTTCCCAAGGTCGCCAAGATCCTCTCCGCGGTGCTGCAGACGGTTCTTCACTTCTTCAAAATTGCTTCGTAAATATTTAATATCAAGCATGCTGCTTCCTCCTCTTCATACATTCGATAGGCATATGAGCGGCACCCGCGAAAAAAACAAAAAACCCCCGTCCCAAAAAAGGGACGGGGGTTACCCGCGTTGCCACCCTAGTTGAAGGCAAAATTGCCTTCCACCTTAAATCCATAACGGTTTTTAACCGAAAGCACTTACTCGCCCATGCAGGCTTTCCATGCTTTTGCTCAAGGACGGATTCACAGGATCCCACCACCGGTTTCCACCAGCCACCGGCTCTCTATTGGAATGGGATTTCCGCTACTAATTCCTCTCAATGCGTTTCGAATGTAATTTTATAATAATTTACTACAATTATGCGCTATTTGCAACCAATTATTCAAACTAAATTTGCCTGGGCTTCTTTCACCATTTCCACAAAATAGGCTGTGAGACGGTGATCCTCCGTCAGCTCAGGATGGAATGAACAGCCCAGGAATTGGCCTTCCCTCGCAGCCACGATGCGGCCATCATGCTTCGCGAGCACTTCAACATTCTCGCCTGCCTGCAGAATATGCGGCGCACGGATGAAGACAGCTTCAAAGTCCTCTGCCACTCCTGCAATATCAAGGGGCGCTTCAAAGCTCTCCCGCTGCCTTCCGAAAGAATTGCGCTCCACCTCGACATCCATGACGCCGATATGCGGTTCTGCATAGCCGGAAACTGTCTTTGCCAGCAGGATGAGGCCAGCGCATGTACCGAACATCGGTTTCCCTGATTGGGAAAATGACCTTAGCTCTTCCATGAAATCATATTTATCGATCAGGCGGCGCATCGTTGTGCTTTCGCCGCCCGGGATGATCAGTCCGTCCACTTCCGCAAGCTGCTCTCTCCGCTTGATGACGACTGCCTCCGCTCCGCAGGCTTCAATGGAACGGACATGCTCCCTGACAGCCCCCTGAAGGCCCAATACGCCTACTTTAACCATATTCATTCTCCTTACCAACCGCGCTCCTGCATACGAGCTTCAGGAGCCAGTGATGAGATTTCGATGCCTTTCATCGGTGTTCCAAGTTCTTTTGACAATTCAGCAATCAGCTTGTAATCCTGATAATGGGTAGTCGCCTCTACGATCGCTCTCGCAAACTTGGCTGGATTATCGGACTTGAAGATGCCTGAACCAACGAATACGCCGTCTGCACCAAGCTCCATCATTAAAGCAGCATCAGCAGGTGTCGCAACGCCGCCTGCAGCGAAGTTAACGACCGGAAGGCGGCCAAGCTCCTTAATTTCGAGAAGAAGCTCGTAAGGGGCTCCGAGAAGCTTAGCTTCAGTCATCAGCTCATCCAGATTCATGCCGACAACCTTGCGCACCTGTGCATTTACCTTGCGGATATGGCGTACCGCTTCAACGATATTGCCTGTTCCCGGCTCGCCTTTAGTGCGAAGCATTGCCGCTCCTTCACCGATCCTGCGGGCAGCCTCGCCAAGGTCGCGGCATCCGCATACAAACGGAACCGTAAAGTCCCTTTTATTTAAGTGATACTCTTCATCAGCAGGAGTGAGCACTTCACTCTCATCTATATAATCAACGCCCATTGCTTCTAATACACGGGCTTCCACGATATGGCCAATTCTGCCTTTAGCCATAACAGGAATCGTTACAGCATTCATGACTTCCTCAACAATGCGGGGGTCTGCCATCCTGGCCACACCGCCGGCAGCACGGATATCGGATGGAACCCGCTCCAGTGCCATGACTGCGACTGCGCCGGCCTCTTCAGCAATCTTAGCCTGCTCAGCGTTGACAACGTCCATGATTACGCCGCCCTTTTGCATTTCTGCCATTCCGCGCTTTACTCGATCTGTACCTGTCTTCACTATAAAATCCCCCTTCTGTAATACCATCTGCTTTTAACAGGCAAAATACCCATTAATTTATAGGAAAATATATTAATTCGATAGGAATTCGTCCAGTTCCCCTAATGAAAATAAACAATAAAAAAGGGTCCCTGTCAAGACAAGGAACCCTTTTTTATCAGACTCTTCCGGATTTTTATTTTCTTCCGGTTAAAGCCAGTCCATTTTAAAAATTAGAACCAGCCTTTTACTGCTGAAGAAATGCTGCCCCAAAGATCTCCGAAGAAGCCGCCGATCCCGCGCATTGTCAGCACGAACCAATTTGCCTTTTCTACACTTTCAGCCGCGACGACATCAACCTGGATACCGCCTTTTCCTGAAAGAAAGTCAAGGCCGTTTTCTTTGTCTGACTTCAAAGTCAGGTAGCCGATCTTTTCGCCTTTTTTCACAGGTGCCGTCAGATTGCCGTCTTTATCAAGCTTGTCTTTATCAAGGACAAGCTCAGGCTTGTAGCTTTCCTTCTCCCCATTCTTCACGACAAGCTCGATAGCGTCCTTCGCCTGGATCTTCACGCTGTCTTCCTTGCCTTTAGTGACAGGCAGTGTTTTCTGGCCCTTTACCTGATAGTTCTTCGCAATGATTTCTTCTTTGGAAAAATTGCTGAAAGCATAATCAAGCATTTTTCTTGTTTCATCAAAACGGGATTTATAAGAACCGGAATTCCCTTCACCCTTGGCATTCATCACAACTGTGATATAGCGGTTACCGTCACGGGTAGCCGTACCAGTGAAGCAGTAGCCGGCAAAATCGGTCGTACCCGTTTTAAGCCCGTCCACTCCCTCATAGCCGAATACAAGGCTTGGAAGCATCCAGTTCCAGTTATCCATCTTGATTTCATCATCAGTGCCTTCTCTGAAGTTCTTAGTCGGAATGCTGGTGGTCTCCAGTATTTCCGGATAATCATGCAGCAGGCGCTGTGCAAGCTTGGCTGTAGCACGTGCGGACATGACATTCTCATCCTCTGCTCCGCCCACCTGGTGGGAGCCTTTTAAGTCACGATTATTCAAACCTGAGGAATTGACAAATTTGTAATCTTTCAAGCCAAGCTCCTCGGCTTTATCATTCATCATTTTTACGAAATTACTTTCAGAACCGGCAATGGTCTCCGCAATGGCAATCGTTGCACCATTGGCAGAGTAAATAGACATAGCTTCATATAATTCTTTGATATTATATTTTCCATCTCTTCTTAAAGGGACATTAGACAGTGCTCTATCCTGTGAAACCTTCCAAACATATTCACTGACTGCATACTCCTGATCCCATTTGACTTTCCCTTCTTTGATGGCCTCAAGCAGCAGGTATTCTGTCATAATCTTTGTCATGCTCGCGATGCCAAGCACTTTATCCGCATTCTTCGAATAAAGGACTTTGCCTGTCTCAGCCTCTACCACGATCGCAGCATCCGCGTTGATATTCAAAGCATCATCTGCACTCGCCTTATTCAGGCCGGGAAAAAGGCCTATCACCATCATACAAACAAGGAAACTAGCAACATACTTCCGATAAAAATGTTTTTTCACTGTAATGCCCTCCAACCTTTATATACACCTTCGTTATTTTAACATATCTGTTTCTGAAAACATAGACAGAGTAAATACCCATTAATTGGACATAGAATTATGTAGGCCATTCGATGTGCTGATTGAAAAATGACAGCTGATGCTGATGGGTGCATGGTACCCTGAATAAGCAAAAAAATAAGGCCCAGGAAAATAACCTGGGACCTTTATTGCCATAGCATCAGCATCCGATGCTATGGCCTGATTTTTATGATAAAGAATAGTTCGGAGCTTCTTTTGTGATCTGCACATCATGCGGATGGCTTTCACGGAGCCCGGCACCTGTCATCCTGATGAACTGCGCCTTTTCTCTTAAGTCAGTCAAATCCTTGCTTCCGCAATAGCCCATTCCCGAACGGATCCCTCCGACCAGCTGGTAAATCGTATCAGATAACGGCCCTTTGTATGGAAGCCTTCCTTCAATTCCTTCTGGAACGAACTTTTTGTTGTCTTCCTGGAAATAGCGGTCCTTTGAACCCTTCTCCATTGCTCCGACCGAGCCCATTCCGCGGTAGACCTTGAAGCGGCGTCCCTGGAAGATTTCCGTTTCGCCCGGGCTTTCGGAGACGCCTGCGAGCAGGCTCCCTAGCATGACGGCATGTCCGCCGGCAGCAAGGGACTTAACGATATCACCAGAGTACTTGATGCCTCCATCGGCGATGATGGCTTTGCCATGCTTCCTGGCCTCTGTGGCACAGTCATACACCGCTGTGATCTGCGGTACGCCGACGCCGGCGACAACCCTTGTCGTACAGATGGAACCAGGTCCGATACCGACTTTTACAACATCAGCTCCTGCTTCGATCAAATCCTTAGTAGCTTCAGCAGTAGCAACATTTCCAGCGATGATGGCTACCTCAGGGTAAGCCTCCCTGATCTGCCTGACTGTGTCCAATACCCCTTTTGAATGTCCGTGCGCCGTATCGACTACAAGGACGTCTACACTTGCCTTCACAAGCATTTCAACCCTTTTCATCGTATCCTTTGTCACACCGACAGCTGCGCCTGCAAGGAGCCTTCCCTGGCGATCCTTGGCTGAATTCGGGAATTCGATCACTTTTTCAATATCCTTGATGGTGATCAGCCCTTTAAGTACACCCTCCTGATCAACGAGCGGAAGCTTTTCAATTTTATATTTCTGCAAAATGCTCTCGGCTTCTTCCAGTGTTGTTCCCACCGGTGCCGTTACAAGATTTTCTTTTGTCATAACGTCTGAAATTTTAATCGAGTAGTCTTGGATGAAACGAAGATCACGGTTTGTAATGATGCCCACCAATTTCTGTTCATCGTTGTTGTTAACGATCGGGACACCTGAGATGCGGTACTTGCCCATTAGATGCTCAGCATCGAAAACCTGCTGGTCGGGCGTGAGGAAGAATGGATCTGTAATTACGCCGCTTTCGGAGCGCTTGACTTTGTCAACCTGGTCAGCCTGCTGCTCGATGGACATATTCTTGTGGATGATTCCGAGGCCGCCTGCCCTTGCCATGGCAATTGCCATTTCTGCCTCTGTTACTGTGTCCATGCCGGCTGAGATGATCGGGATATTCAGGCGGACCTTG
This sequence comes from Bacillus sp. MMSF_3328, assembly GCF_030733525.1. Lineage (NCBI taxonomy): Bacteria > Bacillati > Bacillota > Bacilli > Caryophanales > Bacillaceae > Bacillus > Bacillus sp. MMSF_3328. The sequence continues at coordinate 15,122 of NZ_JASHIV010000036.1, forward strand.
TCTGTCAGGTCTACATGAAGCTGTACATCTTTCGGAAGCACTTCTGATCTTGCCGGAACCAATAACACATCATCAAATGTTAATCCTTCTTTAACAAACTTGCTTTCCCACATCTTTTTAGCCCCCATTTACTCGAAAATATTATTAGTAGGTTATCAATTGGACAAAATACTGTCAAGAACAGATTGATATGTTCGATTTTTCAAAAAATTAAAAGAGGTATAAAGGATGATCAATTCATACAACGGCTGGAGTTCATATTCTGTCTTCTTTTCGGCAGAAAACACACAGGCTTATTTGAAAAAATGCTATACAAGGCATGGCATCGACCAGCCTGAAGCGAAAAGCTTTGAGAACTGCTATCCTTTTATTTATTATTTGGAACATGGAAAAATATATTATGAACAGGCAGCCAAATCCCCGCTGCTGATCCAGCCTATCATGCTGTTCTATGGACTGGTCCATCTGATCAAAGCATCCATTCTGACGGCGGATCCAAACTATCCGGAAACAACCTCCGTCCTCGCCCATGGAGTTTCAACAAGGAAAAGGAAGAAGCAGCAATACAGCTTTTTTGAGGATGAAGTAAAATTTCAAAAAACCGGGCTGTTTCCTTTTATGGCCGATAAGCTGTTTCACATGAAACATATGGAAGGCGACAAAATTGAAATGGGGGAGCTTTTTAAATATATTCCTGAATTAAATGAGCTTTTTCAGCAGACAGAGGGAAGCCCTGCCTTTGCCGGTATAGAATTGGCAAACGGCCAACTTACAATGCCAGCTTCTATTCTTGATCAATTTCATATGACAGAAGAAAGATTTATTGACTATTTCAACTCAAAGGGCAGCTATGATATCGAGTCCCCCGCACAGGGAGAAAGCGGCAAGATTACTTTCTCTTGCGGTCCGGTCCCGCCGCACGATATAAGACCGCTTAAGTTCAATATCCATGAGGGCAGCCTTTCCTTTCCCCTCACGAAAGGAAACCTTGTCAATTTTCCGGAGCTGCTCCTTCATTATCTGCTGCTGTACAATCTCAGCATGATTGCGCGTTATGAAACCGAATGGTGGAGCGAACTGATGAAAATGATGCCGAATAAGGACTACCCCTTTATCCATTCTTTTCTGGAGATCACTCTGCTGAAGGGCCCATATTTGGTGTATCAGTATTTGATTGGGCAGAAGTAATTAGTGGTGCCGGATCAGGATCTGGTGAGCTAGTGATTAGGAGCGGAACTTGGTGGTGAGGCTGAAATTAGGACGGCGTTAAGAAGTTTTAGCTTTAAAAGTCTATGTTGTGAAGCGGCGGGAATATACGTGGTTGAAATAGGGAGTGAGGCTGCTAACAGTGTTGGGCTGGGATGAGGCTATTTTGAAGGCAGAGCTTCGGACAGGGTTTTGACTGGTGGGCTGGTGGGCTTTCATGCTGCTGGACGCTGGTTGATTGGGACTGGCACTGGATGTACTTGCCCGCATTTAGGCTGGGGAGCTTTATCTGGTATTTAAGGCATATGGTAAATAAAAGGGGGAGCCGGTAAATTAGTCGGCCAATTGATCAAATAAATCGCAAAATTGGTAGATTATCGGTTGAATTAATTAAATTCTCAGCTTAAGCAGCCGTTCTTCCCAATATTTCAAGCAAGGAAATGTCCCTTTGCCCATCCAGCATGCTTTTCAAACAATATCCGGAATCTATAGCGGCGGGCTATGGCTGTTTTGAGGCATATGGTAAATTAAATGGGGATTTCGGTAAATTAATTGGTCATTTGATTAAATAAATCGCAAAGTTGGTAGATTATCGAGCCAAATGATTAAATTCACAAACAAAGCAGCTGCTCTCCCCAATATTCTCAACAAAAACTCTGCTCATACGCCCACGCCGGCCACTAATTTCCGACCAAGAGCATATTTCCTATTAAAAACTTCGCCTATTCAATAAAAAGCGCAAAAAAAAGAACAGTCCCACAGACTGTTCTTCATTTTGCCCGGCAGCGTCCTACTCTCACAGGGGGAGAGCCCCCAACTACCATCGGCGCTGAGAAGCTTAACTTCCGTG
>NZ_JASHIV010000037.1:0-16000 GCF_030733525.1 Bacillus sp. MMSF_3328
TTTTGCCCGGCCTTCTCTCGTATAATCAAGCATGATTTCCGGGATGGACTAGGCCGTGTTTTTTAATCCGGTATTGCAGGTTCTGCCTGCTCATGCCAAGAATTTTTGCGGTCCTGGTGATATTGCCGTCCTGTTCGCGCCACACCTTGTTTATATAAGCTTTTTCAGCAGAAGCCACATAGTCAGATAGACTGGGCTGCGGCCCGGCCGGTTCTCCCAAGTTTCTTCCTGGGGAAGAATGAGAGGTCTCGGCTTTTTGCCTGAAATGATGGGGCAGGATTTCCGATGTTATCCTGGCATCATCCTCAGCCATGTTCATGGCCCCTTCAATCACATGCTCAAGCTCGCGGATATTACCCGGCCAATCGTACCGGAGAAACTGCTCTTCTGTCTCTTCATCCAGCCCAGGGACTTCCATGCCGAACCAGTCGTTATATTTCTGGATGAAAAAGGAGGAAAGCAGCAGAATATCCTCTTTCCGCTCCCTAAGCGGGGGGATAAAGAGGGAGACTGCGCTGAGCCTGTAATACAAATCCTTCCGGAGGCGCCCTTCTGCAATGGCATCGACAGGGTCTTCATTAATGGCGGCCACAACCCTTACATCTATCTCCCGATCTTTCGTGTCCCCGATCCTTCTGACTTTTTTCTCCTGCAGTACGCGCAGAAGCTTTGCCTGCAGGGGAGCGGGCATCGAATTGATTTCATCCAGAAGCAATGTCCCTCCTTCTGCCTGTTCAAAAAGTCCCGGACGATCCACCGCTCCTGTGAAGGCGCCTTTTTTTGTGCCAAAAAGGATGCTTTCAACCAGATTTTCCGGGAGGGCTGCGCAGTTTTGGGCAACAAACGGACCTGGTGAGCGCAGACTTCCGCTGTGTATACTCTGGGCGAATAATTCCTTCCCTGTTCCTGTCTCTCCGGCAATCAGGATAGGAGAGGTGGTCCTGACCGCCCTTTTTGCCGCTTCCACGACTTCAAGGATTGCTTTGCTGCTTCCTATGATGCTTTCAAATGTATAGCGGTCACTATTTTTCCTGGATAGGTTTTCTTTTACCAGCCTCTCGATCCGGCTGACATCCTTTGCGATTTCGATGGCTCCTAATGACTTGCCGGCTGCCAGGATGGGAATGGCATGATTAATGGCGGTTATCTCTTTTCCTTTGCTGTTAAAATAAGTCTGTTTGGCGGGCTGTGTCCCTTTCCCGTTCTGCAGCGCCAGCAAAAGTGTGCTGTCTTCCCGGCGGCTGAAGGGGAACACCTCAAGAAGGCTTCGTCCGATCACTGATTCCGGATCCATTCCTTCTATTTCAGCCATCTTGCGGTTATAGATGATGGTCCTGCCTTCATGGTCAATGGCATGGATTCCGGCATCCACATGTTCAAGGATCTGCTCAAGGATGATTTCTGTTAAATGGTGCTGTTCATTCTTCATATTGTTTGCAGCTCCCTTGTATTGTCTTTTTTTATTGTAAGGCTTTCCTGTCTTATGGAGCAAATAATTTTTGCGTTATTTACTTTCAATTGGATTACAGAGCAAAGGAATTTTGCTTTTGAGATAGGAAGGCCAGGATCTTTCCTTTATTGGAAGCTGGCATATAACTTGCATATACAATAAGTGATTTCAGATAGGTTTTTTCAGAAGAATCAGGCATCTTTTCTTTAAAGGGCGGGCTATTAACGTTACAATGAAAAAGACAATTTCTAAGTGTGAATGGAGGAAACATTATATGGCAAACAGCAGCCAGTTAATTCAGCAGACAGAAAAGTTTGGGGCAAATAATTATCATCCTCTTCCGATCGTCATCTCAGAAGCTGAGGGAGTCTGGGTGAAAAATCCTGAAGGTGAGCGGTATATGGATATGCTCAGCGCCTACTCGGCAGTCAATCAGGGTCACCGCCACCCTAAGATCATACAGGCTTTGAAGGATCAGGCCGACAGGGTCACCCTGACTTCCCGCGCTTTCCATAACGATCAGCTGGGTCCATGGTATGAAAAGGTCAGCAGGCTGACAGGCAAGGAAATGGTACTGCCGATGAACACCGGCGCCGAAGCGGTCGAAACAGCTGTGAAGGCGGCGCGCCGCTGGGCATATGACCGTAAAGGGGTGGCCGGGGACCAGGCAGAAATCATTGCCTGTATCGGGAACTTCCACGGCAGGACGATGACAGCCGTCTCTCTATCTTCTGAAGAAGAGTATAAGAGGGGCTTTGGTCCGATGCTGCCTGGCATCAAGCTTATTCCATATGGGGATCTGGAAGCATTGAAGAATGCTATCACTGAACGGACAGCAGCCTTCCTGATTGAACCCATCCAAGGGGAAGCCGGGATCGTCATCCCTGAAGACGGTTTCCTGAAGCAGGCTTCCGATCTGTGCCGCGCAAACAATGTTCTGTTCATCGCGGATGAAATCCAGGCTGGCCTGGCCCGTTCAGGTAAAATGTTCGCCTGTGAATGGGAGGGTGTTGAGCCGGATATGTATATTCTCGGCAAGGCGCTTGGAGGCGGTGTATTCCCGATTTCATGTGTGGCTGCCGATGAGGATGTTCTTGGCGTGTTCAATCCTGGCTCGCATGGTTCAACCTTTGGAGGCAATCCGATGGCCTGTGCAGTGTCAGTAGCCGCGCTGGATGTTCTGGTAGATGAAAATCTGGCGGAAAGATCCCGGAAGCTCGGGGATTATTTTATGTCCAAGCTTAAAGAAATCGAGAACCCGGTCATTAAAGAAGTGAGGGGCAGGGGCCTGTTTATCGGTGTAGAGCTGACGGAGCCTGCACGCAAATATTGCGAAGCCTTGAAAGAAGAGGGGCTGCTCTGCAAAGAGACACATGATACGGTCATCCGTTTTGCGCCGCCGCTGGTAATCAGTGAAGAAGATCTTGATTGGGCAATTGAAAAAATCAAAAAAGTATTGAGCTAAAAACACAAAAACTCCCCCGGCAGCCGGGGGAGTTTTTCCATTAGAATCCTCAATGTATCCGGCGCCAGCCGAATTATGAACGATTTGTTTCAGGAGCACGTTCTACTTCTTCGCTTGGCTTGAATAAAAGGCCGAGGTTGATAAGACCTGCGATACCTACTAGTCCATACACAATGCGGGCAAGAGCAGAGTCTTGTCCGCCGAAAATTGCTGCAACAAGATCAAATTGGAAGAAGCCGACTAAACCCCAGTTGATAGCACCAATGATCGTTAAAACCAGTGCAATGCGTTGAATGGCACTCATGTTGTTTCCTCCTTTTGTTATTCTTTCTTTACTAATGTGATACAGTCATCCAGTAATTATTCATGCTCTAATGACTTTGTTTTTAGTGTTCCCAAGCTCTATATCAAAAAACGTACTTTTTGCATTACTAGGGCAAATAACAGATAATAATAACGAAGAAAAGGAGGATGCTTTCATGCAAAACTTTACATTTTCAAATCCGACGAAATTGATCTTCGGCAAAGATACGCTGAAGGAGCTGCAAAATGAGATTCCCCAATATGGAAAGAACGTACTGCTGGTATATGGGGGAGGGAGCATTAAACGAAGCGGCCTTTATGATAAAGTATTGGCTGAGCTGAAGGATATCGGTGCAGAAGTGTCCGAGCTTTCGGGAGTTGAACCGAATCCAAGGCTTTCAACGGTCCATAAAGGAGTGGAAATCTGCAAGGAAAAAGGCATTGATTTCATCCTTGCTGTCGGCGGCGGAAGTGTGATCGACTGCACAAAGGCAATCGCGGCAGGGGCCAAATATGATGGAGATGCCTGGGATCTTGTCACTAAAAAGGCCTTCGCAAGTGAGGCGCTTCCTTTTGGGACTGTACTGACCCTTGCGGCAACCGGTTCAGAAATGAACGCTGGTTCTGTAATCACTAACTGGGAAACAAATGAAAAATATGGATGGGGAAGCCCTGTCACTTTTCCTAAGTTCTCTATTCTGGATCCGGTCAACACATTCACAGTTCCAAGAGACCAGACGATTTACGGCATTGTGGACATGATGTCACATGTGTTTGAGCATTATTTTCATCTGGAAGAAAACACATTGCTGCAGGACCGCATGTGTGAAGGACTCCTGCTAACAGTAATGGAAACTGCGCCTAAGCTCCTCGAAGATCTCGAGAATTATGAACACAGAGCAACCATCCTCTACAACGGAACAATGGCTCTCAATGGCATGCTGTCAATGGGCTACCGGGGAGACTGGGCAACCCATAATATAGAGCACGCGGTTTCAGCTGTTTATGATATCCCGCATGGCGGAGGCCTTGCCATCTTGTTCCCGAACTGGATGAAGCATAACTTGAGCGTGAAGCCTTCCAGATTCAAGCAGCTGGCAGTCCGTGTCTTCGGCGTAGATCCTGAAGGAAAGACAGATGAAGAAGCAGGGCTTGAAGGCATTGAAAAGCTGAGGGAATTCTGGAACAGCATCGGTGCTCCATCACGCCTGGCAGATTATGATATAGATGAAAGCGGCGTTGAAACGATGGCTGACAAAGCTATGGCCAACGGCGAGTTCGGAAACTTCAAAAAACTGAACCGAGAAGATGTCGTGAGTATCTATAAAGCCTCTTTATAAAATTCAAACCTGGTGCCTGGCACCGGGTTTTATTTTAGCTGAAAAACATCAGTTCCTGCTCCACTTTTTCCAGTTGGTTCCTGTGTAAAAAAAAACCGAAATTGGACACGCTTACATTATGACTAGTTTCTTGATTACTGTCACACCTTTCGTTAAAGTGAAAGAGAATAAAAATAATTGGAGGATCATTCATGACACATGTTCGTTTTGATTACTCAAAAGCACTAAGTTTCTTTGGTGAACACGAGATTACATATTTAAGGGATGCCGTTAAGGTTGCCCACCATTCCCTGCATGAAAAAACCGGGGCAGGGAGCGACTATCTTGGCTGGATCGATCTGCCTGCTGACTATGATAAAGAAGAATTTGCCCGCATCCAGAAAGCGGCTGAAAAAATCAAGAGCGACTCTGATGTGCTGCTCGTCATAGGCATCGGAGGCTCATATCTGGGTGCCCGTGCAGCCATAGAAATGCTGCAGCACAGCTTTTATAATGAACTTCCAAAGGAAAAGCGGACCACTCCGCAGGTGCTCTTCGTTGGAAATAATATCAGTTCAACTTACATGAAGGACGTTATGGACCTGCTCGATGGAAAAGACTTTTCAGTCAATGTTATTTCCAAGTCAGGAACGACGACAGAGCCGGCGATTGCCTTCCGTATTTTCCGCAGTCTGCTTGAAGAAAAGTATGGAAAAGAAGAAGCGCGCAAACGCATCTATGCTACAACAGATAAAGCGAGAGGCGCACTCAAAACATTGGCTAACGAAGAAGGCTATGAATCCTTCATCATCCCTGATGATGTCGGCGGCCGCTATTCAGTACTAACAGCAGTCGGCCTTCTGCCGATTGCGGCAAGCGGGGCGGATATCCAGGCTATGATGGAAGGCGCTGCAAAGGCCCGTGAGGAATACAGCAGCTCTGAAGTCGAAGAGAATGCTGCCTACCAGTATGCAGCTGTCCGCAATGCGCTTTACAATAAAGGAAAGACTATTGAAATGCTGATTAACTATGAGCCGGGGCTTCAGTATTTTGCGGAATGGTGGAAGCAGCTGTTTGGCGAGAGTGAAGGGAAAGACCAGAAAGGGATCTTCCCGGCATCAGCTAACTTCTCTACAGATCTGCATTCCCTTGGACAGTACGTGCAGGAAGGGCGCAGAGATATCTTTGAAACGATCATCAAGGTGGAAAAACCGCGCCACGAGCTGACAATTGAAGAAGCTGACAGCGATCTGGACGGCCTGAACTACCTTGCCGGCAAGACCGTAGACTTTGTTAACAACAAAGCCTTTGAAGGAACAATGCTTGCTCACACAGATGGCGGGGTTCCCAACCTGATCGTTACCATTCCTGAAATGGATGCCTATACATTCGGATATCTCGCTTACTTCTTTGAAAAGGCGTGCGCTATGAGCGGTTACCTTCTGGGGGTCAATCCTTTTGACCAGCCTGGAGTAGAGGCTTATAAAGTCAATATGTTCGCGCTGCTTGGAAAGCCGGGCTTCGAGGAGAAAAAAGCAGAGCTTGAAAAAAGGCTTAAATAGAGACAAAAACGAGAGTGCTGAAAATGTTCAGCACTCTTTTTTATTTTATTCACTGGCTGACTTCCTCAATAAGCCCTTCCTGCGAGAAAATATGATAGATAAAACCAGACCGGGGATACTAAAAAAAAGAAAAGAGGTGCTGGAAAATGATTGAATTACCATCCCGGGTGGAAGGGAAACACTTTGATCTGTATAAGCTTGAGCAGCTGCTTAAGCCGGCTGGCTATACGGTTGGAGGCGGCTGGGAGTATGACCATGGTGCTTTTGATTATAAAATAGACGATGAAGTGGGCTATCAATTCCTGCGCGTACCTTTCAGATCAATTGATGGCCAGCTTGATTCAAGAGGATGCACTGTGGAAATTGAGCGGCCATTCCTTCTCTCCCATAAATATCAGCGCGGGCTGGATGATCATGCTTATACATGGAACCATACCGCTTCTTTTAACCAATTCTCAGAGCCGGTGGACAAAGACGCCAGTTTCCCGGACAAATACGTGGATATCGGCCGCTCGCTTGTCCAGGAGCTGGAGTCGCTTTTGCTGGACGGCTGAACTAAATCAGGCAATGACGATCAGCTCGTCATCTGAATCAATGCTGAAAGGGTGGGGAGGATTCACAAAAGTTTCCTCTCCTCTTTTTATACCAAAAAGAAGCATGCCATCCTTCAGCAGCAGCGCACTTAAATCAGTAAAGGTCACTTCGTATTCAAATTCCTTGGCCGGCATGAGCCTCAGTCTTCTGCCGTTCAGGTGACCAAGCAGATCCAGGAAAGAAGTGACCATTTCCTGTGCTGAAATGCTGTGGATCATAACGGAGCTGGTCAGGATATTCGTCTGGATGATTTCATCCGCTCCTGCCCTTCTTGCGTTCGCAACCTGTTCAGATGTGAGGATTTCGACAATGCATGGAACGCCGGGATTCAATCCTTTTACGGCAAGGAGCGACAGAATTGAATTCATATCGGCCTGAAGTTCATCCCTGTTCTGGTCGGCTGTAATGATTACTTTGTTTGCTTTCCGGATATTTGCTTTCAGGAGCACCTGATCCTGATTTGACCGTCCCTGTATGAAATGAACTTCCCCCGGGGATGGATTGGATCGGAGCGTCTCATCAATAAGTGCAATAGAAACCCCTTTATGCTCCTCCGCCAATGCCGTGATAAGTTCTCTTGAACGTTCATTCCAGCCGATAATGATTAGATGTTGTTCTCCTTTAAAATTCACTTTGCCCTCCAAATAATCATTTTGTCTTGTTACAGCAGCTGCAGCCAGAGTTACAAAATAGGTTGATAAAAAGCCTGCTCCGGTAAGAATTAAAATAATGCCAGTTACTTTCCCTGGTATGGTATGCGGCACATAATCCCCATAACCCACTGTGGAAGCTGTGATGACTGCCCACCATACCCCGTCAAACACCGTAGGAAAATTATGCGGCTCCAGGATGGAAATAATAAACCCGAAAGTCAGAATCACCATTAGTGCAATGAGAAGTATCCGTATAGCGAGCGGGAGCCTTATGAAGCTGGAATAAATGAAATGCGGCATGCTGTTCACTCCTTCTAAATGCAGACACCTACCAGTATGAACAAAGTCCCTTTTTCCAAAACATAATAAAAGGAATAGAACTTATACTCTCAATTGTATTTACCAATGATTCTCTCTGTTATAAACCCACATGCATATAGAAAAATATTTTATTGCGGGCAAGGAATTACAGAAGAAATGGAGAAATAAATAGGGTGCTGGGATTCTCAGGGAAAGGGGAAATGGAGGATTATACATATCAGATATGCGGAGCTTATGCTTTATTTTCGCACAAACCTTAAAAGGGAGCTTACTTTAAAAGAAAAAATCTTTTTACAGGAGATATCCCGGAAAGAGGTTGAAAAAAAGAAGTCATATTACATATAGCAGAAGAGAGCCCGGCAGCAGCCGGGCTTTTATTTCATTAAGCACATTGTCACAGGAGTGATTCGGCTCCGTCAATATATACCTCCGTGCCGGTAATATGGCTGGACAAATCGGATGCAAGGAAATGGACCAGGTCGGCAACCTGTTCGGCAGATCCGGGATGGTCCTCGAGGGGCATGCTTCCCTCCGGAAATTCAACTGGTATTTTTACTTTTTTCAGATTTTCTTCTTCTGGAAAAGTATTTTCGCCTATATTCGTCCTGATGGCTCCCGGGCAAATCAAGTTGACGCGTATGCGGTATCCTGCCAATTCAAGGGCAGCCATTTTTCCAAAGCTGACCTGCCCCCCTTTGGAGGTGCTGTATGCTGACATCCCAAAATTGCGGAAGGTTCTGTTGCCGTTGATAGAGCTGGTGATGATGATGCTCCCGCCCTCTTCCTTGAGAAGGGGCACCGCATATTTCACTGTCAGGAAGGTTCCTTTCAGGTTTGTTGAAATGGTCGTATCCCATTCTTCAGGAGTCAGATCTTCAATAGGGGCAACAACACCATTTATTCCTGCATTCGCAAAAACTATATCAAGGCGTCCCCATTTACTGGATACCTTCTGGAAAGCCTCCTCCACCTGCAATGGAACAGAAACATCTGTTTCAATGATCATGGCTTCTCCGCCTGCTGACTCTATTTGATCTTTGACTTCTTTTGCAAACTCTTCCTTAACATCGACAAGAGCAATTTTAGCCCCTTCTTCAGCAAGCCTGATGCTGGCAGCCTTTCCGATTCCAGAGCTTGCCCCGGTGATTAAAGCGACCTTCCCATTCAGCGCTGATCGGCCCATCCGTACATGACCTCCTTTTTCCAGTCATTTTCCCCCAGTCTGCTGGATTAGAAACCACAAATTGCAGCTGCTGGCGAAATAAGCAGAAAAAATGTATCCTTGTTGGAGAGAATAAAAAGCATTCATGGAGGTGCCGTAATGGTTCGTTTCGGTGTAGTTGGAACAAATTGGATAACAGAGAGATTCCTTGATGCAGCAGATAAAGTGCAGGGTTTTGCGCTTACGGCTGTTTATTCACGGACAGAAGAAAAAGCAAGGGAATTTGCAGATAAATATGGTGTGAAACATACATATACGTCCTTAGAGGAAATGGCGGCAAGCAGTGAGATTGACGCTGTCTACATTGCCAGCCCCAATTCACTTCATGCGGAACAATCAATTCTGATGATGGAACATGGAAAGCATGTGCTCTGCGAAAAACCTGCAGCCAGCAATGCGGCTGAATTAAAGCTCATGATTGAAGCGTCACAGAGGAATAAGGTGGTACTGATGGAGGCGCTGAAATCCACTTTGATGCCGAACTTTAAAGCCGTCCGGGAGAATTTAGGAAAAATCGGACCGGTCAGAAGGTATTTTGCATCATATTGCCAATATTCCTCGCGATATGACGCATACAAGGAAGGGAGGATCCTGAATGCCTTCAAACCTGAGTTTTCCAACGGTGCATTGATGGATATAGGCATTTACTGCATCTATCCGCTGGTGGTCCTATTCGGCAAGCCGGATGAGGTGAAGGCGCAGGGGGTTATGCTTGATTCAGGAGTTGATGGGGAAGGAAGCATGGTATTGAAGTATAAAGAAATGGATGCTGTCATCATGTATTCAAAAATCACTGACTCCCAGCTTCCTGCAGAAATTCAGGGAGAGAACGGAAATATTGTAATCGATAAAATCCATACGCCGGAAAAGGCTGAAATCCGCTATCGCGGCGGCAGTTCAGAATCAATTACAAGAGAGCAGAAGGAAGCCTCGATGTACTATGAAGCAGAAGAATTCGTCGGGCTTGTCAAAAGCGGAAAGCTGGAATCGGCAACGAACACATTGTCCAACTCCCTTGCTGTCATAGAAATTCTTGATTCTGTGAGAAGCCAGCTTGGCATCGTCTACCCTGCAGACAAGAACTGAATGGAAATGGCCATTGCATCAGGATCACTATACGATACAGGGGGGCAAATTTTTGGCAAAGGAACTGAGGAAGGAAGCAGAGAACTTTATTGCTTTATGCCATAGAGAGCTGAATAAAAGCAGCAGCGAAACAGAACAGCGCCTCATTGAAATCCTTGAGGAGATAGATCGTACAGGCAGTTATCATCACACCTATGAAGAGCTTGAGTATGGTGCAAAAACGGCCTGGAGGAACAGCAACCGATGCATCGGCAGGCTCTTTTGGGACAGCCTTAAAGTGTTCGATGAAAGGGAGCTTGAGACTGAAGACGAAATTGGCCAAGCTTTGATGAGGCATATCAGCTATGCTACGAACGGCGGCAAGGTAAGGTCCGCCATCACTGTATTCCGTCAGGAGGAAAAAAACAAAAGAGTAAGGATTCTTAACCACCAGCTGATCAGGTATGCCGGCTATGATACCGGTGATAAGATTATAGGCGACCCAGCCTCCGTCAAACTGACGAACTTGTGCCGTGAATTGGGATGGGAAGGGAAATACGGGCAGTTTGACCCACTGCCTCTTCTTGTCCAGATAGATGGGCGGAAGCCGGCGCTATTTGATGTATCTGCTGAAGATATTCTTGAAGTGCCGCTTGAGCATCCTGAGTTTGAGTGGTTCAGCGATCTGCAATTAAAGTGGTATGCTGTTCCGTTCATATCGGATATGTGCCTTGAAATCGGCGGAATCCGGTATACGGCTGCACCCTTTAATGGCTGGTATATGGGGACAGAAATCGGCGCCCGGAATCTTGCAGACGATTTCAGGTATAATCTGGTCCCGGAAATAGCGGACAGGATGGGGCTTGATACTAAGAGAAACGCCTCCTTGTGGAAGGACCGTGCGCTGGTTGAGCTGAATACAGCTGTTCTTCATTCCTATAAAAAGAAGGGGGTCAGCATTGTTGACCACCATACAGCCGCACAGCAGTTCAGGCTGTTTGAAGAAAAAGAATCAGCATGCGGCAGGCCGGTAACTGGTGAATGGACCTGGCTGATTCCGCCCATTTCTCCGGCAGCTACACATATTTTTCACAGCAGCTATAAAAATGAAATCAAAACGCCAAATTTCTTTTACCAGAAAACTGATTTCCAGTTATAGTTATTTATTCTGAAAACACTATTTTTTAGGGATTCCTTTATTTCTCTACTATAATAAATTAAATTATTATTGTTGTGGAAATAAAGGGGGATGCCATATGAAAAATTTACTGATCATTATTCTGGGTTCTGCGATTGTAGGCTTTGCTTATAATCTATTCCTGATCCCCCATGAAATCCTGAGCAGCGGTCTGAGCGGGGTGGCAATCATGCTCGGCATCATTACACCCTTCAATACTGGCCTCCTCAACTTTCTGTTGAATCTGCCTTTGCTGATCCTTGGTGTCATTAAGCTTGGGAAACGGTTTATTTTCTATACAATCGTTTCTGTGCTGACGCTTTCCGTCAGTCTTTACTTAATACCAGTCAACGCAATCTCTTCTGAGCCTATATTGTCATCCGTGTTCGGCGGGGTATTGACGGGTGCGGGAATCGGGCTTGTGTTCAAGGCTTCAGGCTCCTCAGGGGGATTTGATATCATTGCTATGCTTTTGACGAGGAAAAAAGATTTCCCGCTTGGCGCCATTCTTTCATTGATGAATGCAATCGTGGTTTTGGCTTCAGGCTTCATCTTCAGCTGGGATGCTGCATTGAATACAATGGTAGCCATCTATGCCACAGGCAAGGTGGTTGATACTATTCATACGAAGCATATTAAGCTGACAGTGATGATCGTAACAGCCAAAGGCGAAGAAATGAAAGCAAAGCTTCTCTCAAGCATCTACAGGGGAATTACGGTTATAAATGGAGAGGGCGGCTATACAGGGGAAGGCAGGAAGATCCTCATGACAGTCATAACCCGCTATCAGCTGACTGAGGTCAAGAGCATGATTGATGAGGTTGATCCGCAGGCCTTTGTCAATATTACAGAAACGACCGAAGTTCTGGGCTCTTTCCATAGAACCTGAGGATTTGTACAAAAATAAAGACCCTTGGCCAATTGCTGCAATTGGTCAAGGGTCATGTTTTATCTGCTGTATTTAAATATTCGGCCATCCTCATTTGTCCTTTAGTAAATCTTCCTCTGTAAAATCCGCCTCTTTCACTGCAAAGTAATTCAAGCCTGCTGCGGCAGTAAAGGCTGCTGCCAAAATAGCAATCGTTGAGATCATGCTAATCTCTCCCATCATTTTTATTGTGTTATGGGCATTATTCCCGTTTTGCAGTGCCTTAAACACGTTAATGGTCATGGTATATTTTGCCTGCATAACATAATGGAATGAAAATTAGTATTTCAAAAACTATATTTATTATGCTGATAAAACAAAAAAACCAAAATCCTCTTGGATTTTGGTTTTTGAATGTATGGAGCATAGCGGGCTCGAACCGCTGACCTCTACGCTGCCAGCGTAGCGCTCTCCCAGCTGAGCTAATGCCCCGTGTTCGGTACAAGAAAAATTATATCCGTATTTGATCAAATATGCAAGAGGAAATTCTAATTTTTCTTTTTAAAAATAAAATCTTAAGTTTTCTGCCAGTGAACCTAAAAGTATACCATAATATTAGAGAGCAAGGCCGCATAAAGTAGGAAAAGAAAAGTATGCGTACCGCTATTTTTATTCAAAAATTAGTTTATTCAACTATCTATATTGGAATATTTATATAGATAGTAATTGAAGAGGGGATACATATGGAAGAAATGTTCTATTTGGTGATAAAGAATGATGTCATTATGAAGCTGGGGTTCGCAGCCTTAGCGGGTCTTGTCATCGGTTTAGAGAGGGAGCTGAAAGGGAAGCCGCTTGGGCTTAAGACCTGCCTGATTGTTTCGGTGATGGCATGCCTGCTGACCATCGTGTCTTACGAATCAGCTTTCCTGTATTCAAAGGAATATTCAAGGCCGATGGACCCGGGGCGGATTCCTTCTTATGTAATAAGCGGAATAGGATTCCTTGGAGCGGGCGTGATTCTGCGCAGGGGCAACGAAGCTATTTCCGGGCTGACAACAGCCGCTCTTGTGCTGGCTTCAGCGGGAATTGGCATTACCATTGGTGCAGGGTTCTATATAGAAGCGCTGCTGGGAGTCATTTTTATCATTATTGGAGTTAAAATCATTCCTGCTTTATTTGAACGGATAGGACCAAAAAAACTGAAGGAAAAGGAAATCAGGGTAAAGCTGTATATTGAGAAATGTACGGACCTGACAACCCTGATGAAGGAAATAAAAAGCAAGAAATTAGGAATCAAGCGGGTCCGTGTCAAAGAGGAAGCAGATGATATATTGATCAATTGTGTGATAACTACAACGAGGAGCATGTATACGACCGATGTTTACTATACGATGAAATCGTTGATAGGTGTGATTGCTGCAGAGGTTGAGAGCGGGGAATAGAACAAAGAAGTGCCTGCCCCATCTTGGGCTGGGCGCTTTATTATTTAGATTTGAAACTTGCAAGCGAAAAAAGATGGCCATGTAAAAACCGGTAAGTGTAATATTATAGCTAAACTGGAGTTTTCTTAGAAGGAGATGCAATGACTTGCCCAAGATGAACCCTTATGCAGCATTGGCGATTGGTGTGGTGTCTGTTTCCACATCTGCCATTCTGGTTAAGTTCTCAGCTGCACCATCAGGAGTGATAGCTTTTTATCGTTTATTCTTTTCTGTTTTGCTGATGCTGCCTCTCGTATTATTTAAATATGGGCCAGAGCTCAAACAGATTGGCCGGCGGGATTGGATGTATTCGGCCGTAGCCGGGATATTCCTTGCCTTTCATTTTATCCTCTGGTTTGAATCTCTCCGCTATACTTCAGTGGCAAGCTCAACTGTCCTTGTTACCTTGCAGCCGCTGTTCGCTTTTGCCGGGACCTACTTATTTTTCAAAGAAAGGTTTACTGTGAAAGCAATATTGAGCGGAGTGATAGCTATTGGAGGAAGTGTACTTATCAGCTGGGGGGACTTCAGGGTCAGCGGAACTGCATTGTTTGGAGATCTTTTGGCCCTTGCTGCCTGTGCACTGGTTACAGCTTACCTGATGTTTGGGCAGACAGTGCGAAAAAGGCTGTCTCTTATTACTTATACATTCACCGTGTACAGTATAAGTGCCTTAACCCTTTTGATCTACGTAATCGCTGTTGGTGAGCCTCTTGGGCCTTACCCCGCAAGCGACTGGGTCTACTTTATTCTCCTTGCGGTTATTCCCACCCTGCTCGGCCATACGCTTTTCAATTGGTCCCTGAAATGGCTCAGCACCTCCACGATTTCTATGGCTATCCTCTTTGAGCCGGTGGGTGCTGCTGTCCTGGCATATTTTTTGCTCGGGGAGTTAGTGGCCTGGTATCAGGCTGCTGGAGGAATGATTGTCATCGGGGGGATCATGCTGTTCCTTGCAGATGGCAGAATGATGAAGAGGAAAGCAAAGAAGGCAGAAGCAAGCGGAAATCACCCAAGCCATTAGGTAATGAAGCTTTTATTGTATATGCTGAGTGTTATTGAGAGGAGGGTGATTGGTATGGCAGGGATTGATGCGGCCTTTGCTTCAGAATTCCCCATTATAGAGACTGAAAGGCTTCTGCTCAGGAAGCCTGAGGCGGATGATATTCCCAAGCTGTACAGCATATTTTCTGATCCTGAAGCAACCAGGTTTTATGATGTAGAGCCCTTTAGGTCCGTCAGTGAAGCAGAAGATCTTCTCGAAAGTCTTTTGTGGAGATACAGTATGGAGATGCAGATCAGGTGGGCTATCTGCTGGAAAGAAGACAAAACCCTCCAGGGAACCTGCGGATTCCATTCAGTTGAAAAGCTTCATAATAAGGCGGAAATCGGTTATGAGCTCCACCCGGACACCTGGGGCAAAGGCGTTATGTCAGAAGCCTTGGATGCGATTATCCGCTATGGCTTCATCTGCATGGACCTGAACAGGATAGAGGCGGTCTACCTTCCGGAGAACGCTGCCTCAAAAAAGCTTCTTGAAAAAAAGGGTTTTAAAATAGAAGGAATACTAAGGAAGCGGTTTGTTCACAGAGGAATATACAAAGATGCTGTCATTTCTGCGCTGCTGCAGGAGGAGTACACTAGAGACAGATTTGAGAAATAAAACTTAAAGAATGAGGAGAAGCAGATACAGGCTGTGATGCCTTTATCCTCCGTTCATCCTGCTCGTACGCCCCTTCTTGCTTTTTAGAGCAAAGGTAAGGGGAATTCATGCAAAGCTGAAAAGTGGCCATCCTCAGCAGGATGGCCACTTTTAATTGGTATTAAATAAAAGCAAAAGTAAGCCCGGAGAAAATAAAACCGGATACCGTGGTGAAAATAAAAGTGCCTCCGTAGACTTTTTCTTCCGAGTCTGCAATTTTAATTCCTTCGAAATAGGAAAATGCCAACAAGAATACAGCCATGATAAATGATAAGTAGAGTGCGGCGGTTTGAAGCATAAATCTCACCTTTCGAATATGTTAATATATTATATGGACTGGCTTTGAATGTATGACCCATTCATATAAGTTTCTTTTTTTTTCGTGTTGATTGCAGGAATACGGGGCGACAGCTGAGGCATTTTTAAGAAGCCCAGCCTGATTGAGATAGGGGAACACATCAGAGCAGTGTTTCAACCATTCCTTAATCTGAAAAATTAACGGACAAAAAATGAAATTAAATTAAAAAATTATATTGCAATTGTAATTTCACCATGATATATTATTACTTGTCCTCACGAGGAAGAAACGAAAACATCCAATTCAAGTTTTGATAAACAAAAAAAGATGTTGACTTCTTCGATTGAAGATGTTATATTGATAAAGTCGCTTCTGAGCGACGGAGATTGTCCTTTGAAAACTGAACGAACAAAAACGTCAACGTTAATCTTATTTTTTTTTCAGAGCTAAATCTTACTCTTATATGGAGAGTTTGATCCTGGCTCAGGACGAACGCTGGCGGCGTGCCTAATACATG
>NZ_JASHIV010000038.1:0-15149 GCF_030733525.1 Bacillus sp. MMSF_3328
GGCAGCAATCTCCTCATCGATGGTCAACACCTTCGCATGTATCATTCCTTTGTCGTACTGGTAGATTTGAACTCCAGCTTGGACTTTGCCGACTCGAAGCCAAGCCCGCCTACAGTAAAATACCTTAAAGCATCGGCGATTATCGATGCTGAATCACTATATGTATCAGGTAACTTATCAGACTCATTATGAGAAGAGGTCAATCTTTTACGATGAATAAGCTTGGGATTTGATATGCTAAGATATAGTAAGAAACCAATGACAGGCAAAACAAGGACGATTACTATCCAATTCAAAGCTTTGGCTGGCCGACGAACTTCCCAAATTGCTATGAATAACATAAAGAACGTATTTAACAGGTATAGATAAAAAATCCACTCCAACTAAAATTCCCTCCTTAGTTTTTCCATTATCATGTACAAACAATGTACATCATGTAGAAGTTTTATAACAACGAAAAGCAACGGTTTCAAAAAGGGATTATTGCCTTTTGCTTTGGGCATCTTCCAATCCATTCTTTACATTAATTAAGCCACTACCAAATTCGTGATCAGTTCCAGGGATTCCTAAATCATAAGTAGAATTCTTAATAATGTCTATTACTTCTTGGTTCGTTAAATTAGGGTTTACTGAAAGCAAGAGGCCAGCAAGTCCTGCCACATGAGGCGAAGCCATAGAAGTACCTGATAAAGCTGCATACTGCTGGTTAAAATAGGTGCTCGGAATTTGAACTCCGGGAGCTGCAACATCGATATAATCTCCATAATTTGAGAAAGGGGCACGTTGTCCGGTGTAACTTACGGCGGCGACACTTAGAACCTTAGAAAAAGCAGCTGGATAGCTCGGCTGCATAGTATTTTCATTTCCTGCTGCAGCAATCAAGACAACATTTTTACTGTATGCATAATCGATTGCCCCTTTTAAAAGGGAAGAATGCTGATAATTGCCTAAACTCATATTAATGACATCGGCTCCATGATCCACTGCCCAAAAAATCCCTTTTGCTATATCAAAGGTCGTCCCATGCCCTTCGGCACCCATTGCTTTTATAGGCATTATTTTGTTATACCAAGTGATGCCTGCAACACCTTCATGGTTGTTTGTTTCCGATGCAATGATTCCTGCTACATGGGTGCCATGCCCGTTGTCATCATCAGGGAAATTATTATTCAACAGTACATTATAACCATTTGTAATTCGTCTTCTCAAATCAGGATGGTCCAGATCAACGCCAGTGTCTATAACAGCAATAATGATATGTTCATCCCCTTTGGTGATATCCCAGCCTGCTTCTGCTTGAATTGCCGATAAGTTCCATTGGTATTGTTCTCTATATAGCAAATCATTAGGAAGTCCAATTTGATTTTGCAGATAAAGTTGGGTTCAGCAAATTCAACCATAGCCTGTCTGTTAAAATATTCAATAAGTTCCTTGGTCGAAAGCGTATTAGAACGAAAAACAATCGTAGAATTTAGCTTTTTAATGATAGTGCCATTTATCTCCTGTGTTATCCTTTTTATTTCCTTTGTTGAGGGAAGAGTCTTGAATGTAACGTTTACTTCTTTCTTAATATAATGACTCTCAGTTTTTTCATTGTGTTTAATTAGAAAAACGGAAGGATCATTTTTTAATTGATTCTTGATGGTTTGACCCATGGAAAGGCTGTTTATTTGAAGAACATTTTTTTCGTTTTTAACATTTTGGACATTGGTTATAGTGGGATTAAATTTGTTTTCGACAGCAACTGTTTTATTTTCGGGATTCTCTTTGTTTCTTGTATTTGGTACTATGAATAATAACCCTATGGATAAAAGAATAAGTACGGAAACAGTAACCAATAAGGACTTTCGTAATTTTGTCATGAGACACCTCTATAAATTTATTATTAGAAAATGTTGCAATATATGTATTAAATTTCTTATTAACATCCTTGAATCTTGATACATAAAGAACACCGTTTGAGAACAAACGGTGTATAAACTTATTCATCAATAGTATCTGAATCTGTTGCGTCTTCAGGATCTTCAATTGATTCTTCTGTATCAGGGGTGACATTATGTTCATCAATAGTATCTGGATCTGTTGCGTCGATTGGATCTTCAATTGGTTCTTCTGTATCAGGGGTGACATTATGTTGATCAATAGTATCTGAATCTGTTGCGTCGATAGGATCTTCAATTGGTTCCTCTGTCCCTGGAGTTACATCCTCCGGTGGTGGATTATTATCGTCATCTCCATTATTACACCCTAATAACAAGAAAATTGAAAGAAAAACCGTTGATAAAAGTTTCATCCACTTAAGATTCATCTTACCGCCGCCCTTTCGATTGTTGTAAATTCTAAATTATTTTCTAGGTTGGTTAACAACTAACCAACCTTTTGTCTCGTATAACTATTGTTGTTTTACCTTGAGTTTATTCTTCTTGAACACGTGTTCTTTTATTGTATTACATTACCTCTATATGGATCTTGACTTTGCATGTAGTTAGAAAATTGCTGCACCGATTGTTGAATAGTTTGTGGAGTTTCTTTTTCCAAACCGTACCATCCGTTTTTAAACATTAAGTTATATAGATTGCGGTGACAGTCGTCTGTTTCTTGGGAAACAGACGCTATTGTACGATACAACGATTCATGGCTAGCTTCTTTTAATGCAGTCGAGTATGAGGAAGATATATATTTTTCCGTAGTTAAGGCATCGTTTAGAAAATCTCTATCGTTCATTTGCGGCGTCTTAGGGACTGGTGTTTCAGGATTTTTAATCCTGTTTGGAGTATTATTTTCCACTATAGTTTCCTCCTTATTGATTCATATGTTGTGAAGGTTGATTTACATACTGTTGCATCTGTTGAAGCAGCTGTTGATAGTGTCGATCATGCATTTGTCCAGCTTGTTCAAGTGCTGCTCTTACTTCGGGATTTTGACATTGTTGAGCGAAAAAATGCATTTTCTTCATCGCAAGTAAATTCCAGCTTAACATATCGTTTACATAGAGATGATCCTTTGTTGACATTATTTCAGGCGGTTGTGTCATTAAAGCTTGTGCTTGTTGATTATTCATACCCGTCTGCATTTGTTGCATGATGTTTCCTCCTTGTTAACAATGTTGTAATCACTTTGGTAGATTGCCACACAGCGGTCAAAAATATGCAGGTATTTTAGATTAGTTTTAAAGACCCCCCACCTTTAGATAGCATTAAATACTCCCCACCTATACGCAGGTGGGGAGTATTTGTGGCTAAACTAAATATTAATTTATCCTATTCCAGATTCTGTCTAGGTCCAAGGCAACATATATTTTATCACCATTAATTTCCTTATGTATAATAGGATTGGAAAAATACTGATTTATATTTTTATTAAATTGCTTACACCTTGCTCGTGGTTTTGGTCCATATAAATCGTTTCAGGATAGTCCTTATACATACATAATGAACAAGCGAAGCAGCTTTACCAAGATGCTGCTAAACAAACCCAATCTGTTTTACAAAGCGTTGAACCACGCGTTCAACAAATCGAACAAGAAGAACCACAATATGCTCATGACGGAAACCAAGCTTCCCAAGGCAGTACGCAAGTGTCACAAGGTCAATACGGTACTGAGTTCGCAAGCCAAAATAATGCACAACAAGTAAGACAAAAAAACCAACATGCCCAGTCTTAAAAAATAAATAACTGAATCACACGTTTGTACAATTCTGAAGCTTTATGTCGCCAAAAATTTTTATGTGTTGATTCATTTGTTACCAATAAAAACATCCTTAGATAGATTAGAGGGGAGTTAAGACTCGCTCCCTTACTAAAATTTTTTTAAAAAATAAAAAGGAGCAATTGTTATGCGATTACCCGAAGACTTCAAAAGAGCTAGGCATAAAAAAGAAGAAGGGTTAAGTTTAGATCAATGCTTTTCACATCCCATTATACATAGGGAGATACGTGGGGATAAAGTATTCGTACCATTAGATTTAAAGAGAATTTGGAATCAAATATAGCAACCGTTTGGATTAAACGGATATTTTATTTATTAAGAGAAAAAGGATATTAATTTAGTTTTCAAACCTTACTTCATAATATTATTTTTAGATAAAAAATATGGATTACATTTGAACTATAAAGAAAACCATTTTTCATCATTCTAACAAAGGTTATTAAAAACATTAAAGGAGTCGTTATTCAATGACAGTAATAAATGATGTTAAGACAGCTGTAGCGGGATTGAAAAGTGCGCAGGCTAGCTTTGAAACATTTGCTCTTGGTACGGAAAATGAACAAGCTAAGCAGCTTTACCAAGATGCTGCTAAACAAACCCAATCCGTTCTAAAAAGCCTTGAACCTCGCGTTAAACAAATCGAACAAGAAGAACCTCAATACAAACAACAATAATTAAAAGACAAAAAAAGGTTGGTCGAGTAAACCAACCTTTTTACTCTCTCAATAATGGATGAAACACAGAGGTGATTATTCATGATATATAAAATAAAACAATTAAAGATCGGTCTTTTAGTATTAACGGTTATCGGAATAGGATCAGGATGTAACGGAAATCAGAATCAGTTGGGTGAAAATAATAACGATTTGAGTATTTCACAGGTACATACAAGCTTTCTTTTGCGATTCTTAACACGTTTTTTCATTGACATCAACAAACTTTATAAACACATATAAACACAATGAGACCCCTCACAACATCGTGGGTGGTTTTTTTGCCTTCATTTTTAATTCTCTTGGGTGTATTGTGTCAAAAAGGTGAAGGTTGGATTGGTAGGGGTGAATTAGCAAACAGCGAACCCGATGGATATACGCTTGGTTATATGGTCTCTCCAAATATCTTTACTGGTTAATAAATCCTACTGCAAATAAAAAGAAAATTTGGACAGTTTTTAATTTAATATCAGTCACCATGAAGATTCCGAACTTATTGTCGTAAAACGGGATGACCCCCGGTTTGACAATATTAAAGAGTTCATTGGATACGCAAAGGAAACGAGTTAGCTGTGTAGATTTATAAGGTAACAACTAACATACGAGATTGACTGCTTATTAAACGGCTATTTAAAAAGGTTTGAGAATTGTAGAAGCACTATCGCTCTTTATAGAGGACTTTATTTTTGATCATAAAAATGGACACCAATTCAGTTGAAATAGATAGAGGGGAGTTAATCAACTAGGTTTTGTTTGATGATTACCTTTATGAATTCTCAGATAAGCCTTTACAAATAGGATTTGTAAGGTATCCCGAATCAAGTGCAGCCGCCTCGACTTTCAGGTTAAATCTCTCTATTTGCCGATCAAGTCTAGAAAAGGATTAATATAGGGAGGGGAAATCGTTTTAAGATTAGTCGCTAATATCAAATGTGTTAATGTTTAGTGAATGGTCGGTATCTCTAACAGAAGCGTAAAATATATCTTTAATTTGATGATATCCCTTTGCCTTTTGTGATAAGAGCCATAATTTAATATTTGATTAAAACACGATTTTAAAAACCTATCCAAAAAAGAAACTGGCTTACAGTGAATCTTTGGTGCAAAGTTTGCCAATTCCTTCTTTATCATACCTTCTAATGAGTATTATAAACACTTTTTTCCCTGTATTCTTATGTAGAGATATTGATTCTTTTTAGTTTGAAACAATTATGTATCCAATTTTTTTTATCAATTCTATTAGATAGCATACTAATATTTACTTTCTGTTTTTTGTTGTCTTGCCTTCCAGAATATAAAAGAATTTTTCCCTTTCACATCTCCAACTTTTAATTTGACAATGTCACCTATCTGTAATTCTGTATTAATCCCCATCAAATATAGCTATACATCTCTTTCGCCCAATCTCGGATTTTTGGTTTCCTTTTTTTCTCCCAGTTTAATCCCAAATTTTATTTCTTCAATGTCCTTTTTTGGTTTTAACGTTAAACGTTGAAAGGATTTCCTTTTTTGTTTTGTTGTCATTTTTTCACCTTCTAAAATGTATGAAAAATTTGATGTTTAATAACAAAACAGTTCCTTTTTATGTATTAGACAAACCTTAATACGGCGACAAATGTGAATACTGCAAAGCGAATGAGCCACTTGTGCGTAGAATAAAGCCATTGATTGCGGAATATAGAGCCACTGTTTGCGTAGTACGAGGCCAATCAGTAAATTCCTCTAGTATACTTAGGGAGCATGCCTGCAGGCATGACACTCAAGTAGAAGGAGGATTTTTTTGTGATCAATTATCGTAAGATTCTGGTTATGGGGGTGGACGGCATTAGCCAAAGAACCATTAGCTCCAGCACGGGTCACTCACGAAACACGGTCGCTGAAGTTTTACAGCGTGCCAATCAAAAAGGGATAAAGAATTTAGAGGAGGCCATGAATAATGAATGGCTTGAGACTTACCTATTTCCTGAGAAGCAAGCGGTTGAAAAGGGCTATTGCCCAGTTGACTTCGAGTGGGTGCACAAAGAACTTCAAAAGAAGAATGTCACACTCACTCTCCTGCATCACGAATATGCAAGCATTTCCAGAGAAGGGGGAAAAGTCCCCTATGCATATCGTACCTTCGCTGAAAAGTATGGGAAATATGCGAAGAAGCACAAACTGACCATGCCCATCCGGAGGAAGCCGGGTGAGATCTTAGAGGTTGACTGGGCAGGTTCCACTCTGAAAATTACGGATAATGTGACTGGGGAAGTTATACCTGCATATGTATTTATCGCCACTTTGCCATACAGTCAGTTAAGCTACGTTGAGGCCTTTCTGGATATGAAGTCATCTTCCTGGCTTCAGGCACATATTCATGCATTCTAATATTTTGGCGGTGTTACAGAAGTGATTGTACCAGATAACTTAAAGACAGGTGTTACTACCGCCCGGCGGGGATACCCTTTAATTAATGAAGCGTACCGGGAACTCGCCGATTATTATCGCACGGTCGTTGTGCCCAGCAGAGTACGTAAACCCAAGGATAAACCAAGTGTTGAGGGGACGGTTGGGTACATTTCCAGGCAGATCATAGCCTCCTTGCGAAACTATCAATGCTTTCACCTTGAGGATCTGAACGCCCGTATCTTTGAAAAACTAGAAGAGATAAATACCACTGACTTTCAAAAAAGGGAGGGAAACAGACGAAATGTGTTTGAAGAAGAAGAGAAGAGCCACCTTCATCCTCTTCCCCCAACACGGTTCAAGATGACGGAATGGGCAACTGCAAAAGTGCAGCCGAACTATCACGTGCAAGTGGATTACAAGTTCTATTCCGTTCCCTATGAATACGTCCGCGAGAATGTCGATGTCCGAATGACAGCGGATTTAATTGAATTGTACTTTAAAGAAGTGCGGATTGCATCCCATCCTCGCAAAAAGAAAGCAGATGATCGCTATTCTACAAATCCGGACCATATGCCGGATAATCACAGGCTGTATCTCGACCACAATCCCGAAAACAATCGGAAATGGGCAAGAGACATCGGGCAGAATATGGAGTGCCTGGTCGAACATATTATGAATGCGAATGCCGAAAAGATGGCTTTAAATATACTGAGCACATTGAGGAACATTGCTTCTAGAAGAACAAGTGCCGAACTGGAAGAAGCAGCTAAGACTCTATTGGAGATTTCCTCGAATCCAACAGTTGCCGTTTATAAAAGCATCCTGGAGAGGCAGAAGAAAAAACAGAAGAACAAAGAAAGAATTCATGAGACTCAGACGGAGGACTACGGGTTTGTAAGAGGCGCTGAATATTTTGGGAGGAATGGCCAATGATCAACGAAGAGACATTAAGGAAATTGACGGAGATGAAGATGAGCGGGATGGCGGAACTTTATCAAATGCAGAATGAAAACAAGGACTTTCATGGCATGGATTTTGACGACCGCTTCAACCTTTTGATTGATCATGAGTATGACCGTAGAAAATCCAATAAGCTTGAACGACTAATCAAACAGGCAACTTTTGAAGACCCTACCGCAGCCATAGAACTAATTGAATATCACCCTGACCGTAAGCTGGACAAGCAGCTAATACTGGAACTCGCCTCCGGCAACTACATCCAACGGCACCACAACATCATACTGATGGGCGCATCCGGCAATGGGAAGACCTGGCTATCTAACGCCTTCGGCATACAGGCTTGTCCTCAATTCCACAAAGTGAAGTATATTCGGTTACCTGAACTACTGGACGAACTGGCAGTCGCGAAATATGAAGCGGACGGAAGTTTTCGAAAGTTGATTCAGAAATACAGAACGATTGATTTATTGATATTGGACGAATGGCTTCTGACGGAGCTTTCTCAAGACCAGGTGCTCCACCTCTTGGAGATTGTGGAAGCGAGACTGAAGAGAACGTCAACTATCTTCTGTTAACAGTTTGCCCCCGAAGGGTGGCATTCCAAGCTTGGGCAGGCACAAGTGGCTGATGCAATACTGGACCGGATAGTGCATGATTCCTACAAGATTCTTATTGATGGGAATATGTCCATGCGCGAACGGCACAGTTTAGTGGCCACACGTTAATTAAGTAACAAGAGAGCCGCTGGTTAATATAGGTCAGCGGCTCTCTAATATGCATTCATTGGCCACATAATCCGCAAATAGTGGCTCAAAACTCCGCACAAGTGGCTTTTCGTTTCGCAATACTCAACAAATGCATGCGTTTATCTTTGTTATTACATTTTCAATGTTAAATACCCATAAATAGGATGATTAAGAGGGAGAAACTCTTAAAACTTTGGGATAATATCCGAAAAATGGGAAAAATATTAGTCCTTTCAGGAAATACAATCATCTTATTTTATAAAGGTAGGGGTGTAAAAGAAATTGAAGTAGAGAAAAGAAAAAATGAAAAGTTATAAGAGCTATTGCTGTCAACGAGAAATAGAAGAAATGATGGGGATATGGAAAAGGGGTTATTATCGAAAAAATGGAGCTATACGTCAAAAATAATTTAGATTTAAATTTCCCAAAAATCATTGAATAAAAAAATTCTCCATAAAGCAAAATAAAAGAGTAAAAAAAATTCAAGGAGGAAATTATCATGACAGTAATAAATGACGTTAAAACAGCTCTAGCAGGATTGAAAAGTGCTCAAGCAAGTTTTGAAACATTTGCTCTTGGTACAGATAATCAACAAGCTAAGCAACTTTACCAAGATGCAGCTAAGCAAACCCAATCCGTTGTAGACAGCATTGAACCACGTGTTCAACAAATCGAACAAGAAGAACCTCAATACAAACAACAGTAATTAGTAAGGCGAAAAAAGGTTGGCCTCTTAACCAACCTTTTTTCAGCTGTTCAAATAATGAAAAAAAATGGAGGTGATTTTTTTGAAAGATAAAATAACCACATTGAAAAACCTACTTTTTATTATAATGGTCATTGGTTTCGCATCAGGATGTAATGGTAATCAAAATGAATTTGGTATTTCACAAGTACATACAAGTAAGCCAATTGATCAATCCGTTGCCAATCATGCGAAAGAAAAGATAATTGCCAAGGAAGATATTACAGACGTAAAAGCTGTGAATACTGATAAAGAGCTTATGGCAGCGATTAAAGTTGAGAATTTTGATCGATTTCGATTAAAGAGTATCGAGAAGTCAGTAAAATCCGACTTAGAAAAAAAATATCCCGACTATAAAGTTTTTGTTTCGACTGATAAAAAAATATTCTGGGAGCTTGAAAAGGTCGAGCAAAGACTGAAAAAAAACGATATGAATAAGAAGAACTTAAAAAATGATTTGAACAAACTGAAAAGTCTTATGAAGGAACAAACCTAAAGAGGAAGGATCGAGTTATGTCTAACAATCAAAAGAAACAACTTACTCCTGTGCAACAGGAATATCAAAAATTGCAAAAACAACGAGAGATCAAAAGACCGGTTGTTAAAAATTGTATTAAGGCCTTTTTAACCGGTGGACTTATTTGTTTGATTGGTCAGCTTATTTCAGACTTTTACATTTATTATTTCGATTTTACTGAGCAAACGGCCGGAAATCCGACGGTGGGTACGTTAATTTTTATTACAATGCTTCTTACTGGTTTTGGCGTATATGATCGAATGGCCCAATTTGGTGGGGCTGGAACAGCTGTACCTGTAACAGGTTTTGGCAATGCGGTTATATCGCCTGCCATTGAGCATCGAACCGAAGGATTTGTACTGGGCGTAGGTGGCAACATGTTTAAATTAGCGGGGGCGGTTATTTTATTTGGTGTTTTTTCTGCTTTTGTCATTGCCTTAATTAAAACCACTTTAATCCAGTGGGGTGGTTTATAATGCTAGCAGGTCATCGTACATGGATCTTCGAACAAAAGCCTGTCATTATCTCCACTGGAACCGTTGGTGGACCATTTGAAGCCAATGGTGCTATCCAAGATGATTTCGATACTCTTCATGCTGATTTATGGCTTGGGCAGGATTCCTATGAGAAAGCACATAAAATCCTTTTTGAAGAGGCTTGCCAAAAAGCCATGGAAAAAGGGGGCATACAAAAGGATCAAGTTCAATTTATCCTAGCTGGGGACTTAATCAATCAAATCACCCCAACAAGTTTCGCTAGCAGAACGATTGGAGCGCCTTATTTTGGCTTATTCGGTGCTTGCTCTACCTCGATGGAAGGACTGGCTCTAGGTGCTTATATTGTAAATACAAAAGGAGCGAAATATTTGTTAACAGGAGCTTCCAGTCATGATACAGCTGTTGAAAAACAATTTCGGTATCCAACTGAGTATGGTGGACAAAAGCCACCTACGGCACAATGGACGGTTACTGGTGCAGGTGCAGCCCTATTAAGTGATTCTGGGGAAGGACCTCATGTCACATCTGCCACAATTGGTCGTGTAATCGATATGGGATTGACAGATCCATTTAACATGGGAGGAGCTATGGCGCCAGCTGCGGTTGATACCATTGAAGCCCATTTAAAGGAACGAAATGTTGAGCCATCTTATTACGATTTAATTGTAACCGGTGACCTTGGCCAAATCGGACAGGAAGTGTCCATGGATCTATTTAAAAAGCATGGAACTCCTATTAGTGAAGAACAATACCAAGATTGTGGCCTTATGATTTATCGGGAAGGACAACCCGTTCTTGCAGGAGCAAGCGGTGCAGGCTGTTCAGCAACGGTAGTTTATGGGCATTTATTAAACCGCATGAAAAAAGGTGAATTTAAACGAATGTTAGTTGTGGCTACAGGTGCTTTGCTTTCACCGTTGTCCTTTCAGCAAAATGAAACAATTCCTTGTATCGCCCATGCAGTGTCAATTGAATACGGAGGTGAACAATTAACATGATCTATTTTTGGGCTTTTGTCGTAGGCGGTTTAATTTGTATCATTGGGCAAATTATG
The DNA here is from genome assembly GCF_030733525.1 of Bacillus sp. MMSF_3328. Taxonomy (NCBI): domain Bacteria; kingdom Bacillati; phylum Bacillota; class Bacilli; order Caryophanales; family Bacillaceae; genus Bacillus; species Bacillus sp. MMSF_3328. The sequence continues at coordinate 11,330 of NZ_JASHIV010000038.1, forward strand.
TTTGATGTATTTAAATTGACACCAGGTCATACCTTAAGTGCTCTTGTAGTGATTGGGGCGCTTTTAGATGGATTTGGACTATACGAGCCTTTGATTGATTTTGCTGGGGCAGGGGCTACTGTTCCGATTACAAGTTTTGGGAATTCGCTTGTTCATGGTGCGATGCAGGAAGCAGAAAAACATGGGTTAGTTGGTGTACTGACAGGAATGTTTGAAGTAACTAGTTCTGGTATTTCAGCTGCCATTGTTTTCGGCATGATAGGAGCTTTAATTTTTAAGCCAAAAGGATAAGGAGAATTAGGATGACAGTAGGATCAGATGTTAAACAGTGTTTTGCCAGTCTAAAAGGGGTAGAAGCAAGTCTCTCAAGTTTAGCATTACGGACTCTTGATGATGAATCGAAGCGAACTTTGCATGAGGCTATGATGGTAGTACACGAAGTAACAAAAGATTTAAAAAAAAGAGTAGGAGAACTAGAAGGAGAGGAACTTCAGTACAAAGGTTTCTAGAAAAACTATATTTACAGGGGGTGTAAGCAGTGCCTGAATGGTTAGATATAGCTGTACGCTCAGCATTTTTTGTTGCTGTTTTATTTTTCATTACAAAATTGTTAGGGAAAAAGCAAATTTCAGAACTATCTTTCTTTGAATATGTCACCGGTATGTCTATTGGAAATATTGGTGCAGAAGTAGCTATGGGACTTGAACGGAACATTTTTCACGGAATTATTGGAATTGTCATTTTTGCGGCTATTCCCTTTTTCACTGGTTTAATTTCATTAAAAAGTAAACGTTTTCGCAATTTTATAGAAGGAAAAGCAACTGTATTTATCAAAGATGGGAAGATTATGGAAGATAATTTAAAAAAGGAAAGATATACGACAGATGAACTGTTAGAGCTACTTCGCAGGAAGGATGTCTTTCAAGTCTCTGATGTAGAATTTGCTGTTTTAGAGGCAACAGGTGATTTATCTGTGATGCTAAAGAAAGAAAATCAACCTTTAACAGCAAAGGATATAAACTTGAAGGTTGCTTCAATCAAGGAGCCTCAGACCATTATTATGGATGGTGCAATAATGGATGAACCACTAGCCACGATTGGACGAGGTCGGGCTTGGCTATATACTGAATTAGAAAAACTAGGGGTAACGATTGAAAATGTATTTCTTGGACAGGTTAATTCTTACGGAGAGTTAACGATTGATCTGTTTGACGATAAATTACAAGTCGCACCCCCTCAAGAAAGACCCTTAATTCTTTCAACCTTGAAAAAATGTCAAGCAGACTTAGAACTATTTGCTCTTGGAACGGAATCAAAAGAGGCCAAACAAATGTATAGGTTAAACAGTGAAAAATTACAAGAAGCCATTGATAAAGTGACCGCTATTTTAAAAGGATAAGGATTTAGCTTAGATTCATACATGACGAAAAAAAGATACCATTTTTAATTGGAAAAAGTTTAAAAACCTTAGTCCAATTTCGGACTAAGGTGAATTTTTTTACGAGGTGTTAGAAGTGTCTATTTTTTTAGTTAAAGTTATTTTTATCTACATTGTGTTTATTGTAGCAGTAAAAATTTTAGGGAAATCAGCTCTAGCCCAACTTACCCCTCATGATTTTGGAGCGATTCTTTTTTTATCTTATTTAGCTTTTGGTTCTATTAAAGTAACGGAGTGATGGAGGGGATTATTGGAATCATTGTAATAACATGAATTCATCTATTTATATCAAAGTTAAGTTTATTAAATAAGTTAAACCCTTTTATTATCGGAAAACCGACTATTCTAATTAAACACGGGAAAATTATCTATCGAAATTTAAAGGAAAGTAGATATCCTTTACCTGAGCTGTTGTCTAATTTAAGAACATCAGGATATCCGGATATTCACGATATTGAATATGCGATTTTGGAAGCAACAGGTGAAATTAGCATTTTTCCAAGAAAAGAATTAGTTCCTATTACTCCAAAAGATTTACATATGAAAGTGGAATACCGCGGATTACCCATAGCCGTTGTCATTGAAGGGAAAGTGCAAAAGCGTAATTTAAAATTAATCAACAAAAATGAAAAGTGGTTAAAGGAAGAACTAAAGGCAAAGGGATATCTTCAAATCAAAGATATTTTTATGCTGCTGTTAGAGATACCGATCATTCATTAACCATTAACAAAAAAGATGTTAACGACTAATTTTAAGACGATTTCCTCCCAATATAAATTAATGTTTTCTCTTATTTACTCCTTATTGCATTTACCACTTTCATTTTCCAAATTTATAAAAAATTATACCTATATTTAGGAATTTACCAGATGGTAATTTTCAAAATCACTAAGTCTCTAGTTAGGACAGTGCCCAGATCATTACTCCTTTCTTGATGTCAGAACTTTCCCAACCTTAATTCTCTTTTTTTCGTTCTTAATATCTTATACAAGTTCTTATAAAGGTAGTCCATAATATATAACAGACAATCCCTTCATATTCCATACGTATACTGGTTACATAGTTTGTACATATTAAGAGAAACAGAAGGAGGGATTCCAGTTGGAGTGGATTTTTTATCTATACCTGTTAAATACGTTCTTTATCTTATTCATAGCAATTTGGGAAGTTCGTCGGCCTGCCAAGGCTTTGAATTGGATAATAATCGTCCTTTTTTTACCTGTCATTGGTTTCTGGCTATATCTTAGCATATCAAACCCTAAGTTTATTCATCGAAAAAGATTGACCTGTTCTAAAAATGAATCTAACAAATTACCTGAGACATTCGGTGCTTCAGCATCGGTAATTGCCAATGCTTTACGGCATTTCACTGTGAATGGGCTTCGAATGGGCCAAGTCCAAGTGTTTAACAATGGGATAGCAAAATATGATCAACTCCTTGTATCCCTGCAAAAAGCCCAAGAAACCATTGATCTGGAATATTTCATCTATCGGAACGACCAAATTGGTAATCGAATCACAGAACTGCTAATCGAAAAAGCATTAAATGGAGTGCAGGTTCGTTTTATGAGAGATAGCTTGGGGAGTTATAAATTCCCGCGTGAAAAAATCCGGCAGATGGTTGAAGCAGGGATAGAATGCAGGACAATATTTCCTCTGCGATTTCCCTGGATTTTGTCCAATTGGAATTATCGGGATCATTGTAAGATTGTGACGATTGACAGAAAGGAATCCTTTACTGGCGGTATGAACGTTGGGTATGAATATACAGGATTAAAGCCAGACGTAGGATTTTGGAGGGACACTCATTTGCAAATTATAGGGGAAGCAACAGGCGACTTGCAGACTGTTTTTGATGTTCATTGGGAAATCGCTGTGCCGGAAAGAATAAAATCAAAAACAAATTTGAAAACAAAATCAGAGGTAACGAAAATCAATTCAATCGGCAGAGCAGATCATTCCAAATGGTCAGCCGAATTGGGATCAGAGTTGAGCACCCTTGATGATAAAGAAATGGACATATCCGGAAAAACTAGGACATTGCATAAAGCGTATATCCATACGTTGGAAGGAAACCCTGGAATTCCTACCCCAGTCATTCGGCAAGCTTACTTTATAGGTATAACACAGGCGATCAAGACTATTGATTTAACAACACCCTATTTTGTACCAGAAACGGATATTATCATGGCATTAAAGACAGCAGTAACTCGTGGTGTCCGTGTAAGATTGCTGGTTCCTCGCCACAATAATCAAAAAATCGTGGGTCTTGCAAGCCGTACTTATTACGGAGAACTTATAGAAGCTGGAGTTCAAATCTACCAGTACGACAAAGGAATGATACATGCGAAGGTGTTGATCATCGATGAGGAGATTGCAGAA
>NZ_JASHIV010000039.1:0-14045 GCF_030733525.1 Bacillus sp. MMSF_3328
GAATCCTTAAAATTAATCAACTCATCCAGGGGTGGGGGAACTATTTTAAAGTTGGGGATATAAAATCATACGCAGAGAATATCGATAAACATATCCGTCGTAGGCTGAGAGCGTGCCTGTGGAAACAATGGAAAAAGATAAAGACCAAGTACAAAAACCTTAGGAAATTAGGTATCTCAAGAGAAAATGCACGGAAAAGCGCCAACACCCGAAAGGGTTATTGGCGCAACTCCCGAAACCCTGTAATTAATGCCGCCTTGAGCAATAAGTATTGGCGACAGCTAGGTTTAAAATCGTTACAAGTAATCATTTCATAAAACTTTCGAGGCGCCGTATACCGAACGGTACGTACGGTGCTGTGAGAGGTCGGCACGGTGACGTGCCTCCTACTCGATTTTCTCCAAATTCCATTCCTTCAATATGTCCCCTTTTTTATCCCTGTTATGCTCCGCATCTGCTTCTAAATTGTACAAGTTTCCCATATACATGGAATCAGGGATATTAACGAAGGAAGCCGTATAGGTAAGGAGAGGATATCTCCCGGCGCTTGCTGCAGCTTCGAATATTGTTTAAAAAACAAGGGGGGATATGATTGATTGAAATCATTTTCCAGAATCAGCAGGATGCGAGGAAACTGCAGGGTCTCCTGGAGCTTGGACTGTCATCCTCTAATATATCATCACTTCAGCTTAAAGACGGGTATGCTGTTCAGATTAAAACGGGCGGATTGCAGGAGACGGCAGACCTGGTAAAAAGGGCGATGACACATTTTATTATAGAAACGAAGCAGGATGACTGGTTCCGCAGGATTCTTTCGGAGCAGTATTTTTATGAAGACGAGGAAGAGCAGCAGCAGATATTGGATATCATCCATTCTATCCTGGAGGGAAACAGGGATGATTTGTCTGCTTTTCTGGACGGTCCTGGACCGGAGGAAAGCCTTAGCCTCGCAATTGAAGAATTAATGACAGGGGACATCTCTTCGTTTTCGTTCGACTCTTTTGTAAAATTCCGTCTCCGCCCGATGATGGACCAGCTTGAACGATATGCAGCACTTTCCATAGATGAATATAAAATGGAGCAGGAATACCAAATGTTCATCCACATGCTGAGGGACTTCCTGAAGGGCAGGGCCCCTAAGCGCAGTGCTGTCCATCTGGTGATGGGGGAGGAGACTGCTTTTTATGATGGAGGACTTATTGAAATCAAGCGGGCTGAGCTCTTGAAGATGGTTGACCGCCGGCTGCTTTTTAACCATCCAGTATACGTCGACTCCGTTACGATCGCCCCGCTCCTTTCAATGGCACCGTCAGCCATTTATCTTTATTCTAATGAACCAGACTGTCCGCTCGCCAGGACCGTCCGCAATATTTTTGAGGAAAGAGTGATCATCCAGCCTCTTGAGGCCTTTATAGAACTGAAGAAAATCCTCTCTGCAGCAGGAAGGGAGAAAATCTGAAATCCCTTGATTTTTCCAAGATAAACTACTATAATAACGTACATAATAATTCAAACACCACAAATGTAGCGACGAGGACAAGGGTATTCATTACGGTTCAAAGAGAGGGAAGCCAAGGCTGAAAACTTCCCAGCACGGATGAAATGCTTACCGCCTCCGAACAACAGCCAGGAAAAGGACGATGATTTTGCGCCCGTAACAATAGCCGGGTGCAGCAGACGGCGAAAAGATTTGCTGTTATCATTGGCCAAAGTATCGGCTGGCGGGCATGGGACCGTTATATCCCTCACTAAGCCGGACTGCGTGTTTTTTTGCGTCTGGGAATTTGGGTGGAACCACGTGTTAAATACAACTCGTCCCTTCTTTAGGGACGGGTTTTTTGTTTTTTAAGCACATAAGGAGGAATTTTCATGTCAGAATTAATTAAATTGACTTTTCCGGATGGAGCTGTAAAGGAATTTTCGAAAGGAACATCTACAGAGGATGTGGCTGCATCCATCAGCCCGGGATTGAAGAAAAAAGCACTGGCCGGAAAGCTGAACGGCATAATGTACGATCTTCGCAGGCCGATTGAAGAAGATGGTTCCATTGAAATTGTCACACAGGGCAGTGATGAAGCGCTCGAGGTTCTTCGCCACAGTACAGCCCACTTAATGGCACAGGCCATCAAACGCCTGCACAAGGGCGCCAAATTCGGTGTTGGCCCTGTCATTGAAGGCGGATTCTATTATGATGTGGATCTTGAAGAATCACTGACTCCGGAAGACCTGCCGCTGATTGAAAAAGAAATGGCCAAAATCGTCAATGAAAACATTGATGTGCACCGCAAAGCAGTTAGCCGTGAAGAAGCGGTCGAGTTCTTCAAGGAAATCGGCGATGAGTACAAGCTTGAACTGATTGAAGCGATTCCGGAGGGGGAAACTGTCACTCTTTATGAGCAGGGTGATTTCACAGACCTTTGCCGCGGTGTCCATGTGCCTTCCACAGGCAAGATCAAGGAATTCAAGCTTCTCAGCATTGCCGGCGCATACTGGCGCGGAGACAGCGACAATAAGATGCTGCAGCGCATTTACGGTACAGCATTCTTTAAGAAAGAAGATCTGGCTGAGCATCTGCGCCTGCTCGAGGAAGCGAAAGAGCGCGACCACAGGAAGATCGGCAAAGAGCTTGATCTGTTCATGACTTCCCAGAAGGTCGGTCAGGGGCTGCCAATGTGGCTGCCGAAGGGTGCAACCATCCGCCGCATCGTTGAGCGCTATATCGTTGATAAGGAACAGCGGCTCGGCTATGAGCATGTATATACGCCAGTTATGGCAAATGTTGAGCTATATAAAACATCCGGCCACTGGGACCACTACCAGGAAGATATGTTCCCTGTCATGGAAATGGATAATGAGGAGCTTGTCCTCCGCCCGATGAACTGCCCGCACCATATGATGATTTATAAAAACAGCATTCACAGCTACCGTGAGCTGCCGATCAGGATTGCCGAGCTTGGCACCATGCACCGCTATGAAATGTCTGGTGCGCTGTCCGGACTGCAGCGTGTGCGCGGAATGACTTTGAATGATGCTCATATTTTTGTGCGCCCGGATCAGATCAAGGAAGAGTTCAAGCGCGTTGTTCACCTGATTCTCGAGGTATATAAAGACTTCAATATTGAAGATTATTCATTCCGCCTCTCTTACCGCGATCCTCAGGATACTGAGAAGTACTTCAATGACGATGAGATGTGGGAAAAAGCACAATCCATGCTGAAGGAAGCGATGGACGAGCTTGGCCTTGACTACTATGAAGCAGAAGGCGAGGCAGCATTCTACGGCCCTAAGCTGGACGTGATGGTAAAAACAGCGCTTGGCAAAGAAGAGACCCTTTCCACTGCCCAGCTTGATTTCCTTCTGCCTGAGCGCTTTGATCTCTCTTATGTTGGCGAAGACGGGAAGCAGCATCGCCCTGTCGTCATCCACCGGGGTGTCGTCTCCACGATGGAACGCTTTGTAGCTTTCCTTATCGAAGAATATAAGGGGGCGTTCCCGACATGGCTGGCACCAGTACAGGTACAAGTGATCCCGGTTTCCCCTGACGCTCATTTCGACTACGCGAAAAAGGTTCAGGAAGAGCTACAGGCTCAAGGCTACAGGGTGGAATTGGATGCCCGCAATGAGAAAATCGGCTACAAAATTCGCGAAGCACAGATGCAGAAAATCCCGTATATGCTTGTTCTTGGGGATAAAGAAGTTTCAGATAATGCGGTAAATGTCCGCAAATACGGCGAGCAGAAGTCTGAGACCATGTCATTTGATGTATTCAAGGATGCACTGAAGGAAGATACAGTGAGATAACAATTTTTACAGGGAGGCTGCGGCCTCTCTTTTTATTAGTTAAACTTTGTTATTAATGGTTGATTTTGGACTCATTTGCGTAAAACTCTGTATAACACAGCCAATCATTATAATGATTAAGAAAAAAAATCCGCGAAAACTATTGCAAGAAATCAATTTCTTTGATAGAATTCAAATCGTTGTGATAAAAACATCTATTCGTTTGACACGAAATTATCATTTGTGATATAGTTACTTAGGTAAATTGAATACGGCTTTGAGGAAAAGAAGAAGCACCCGCTTCTCACCTGGCTGACGCAAAGAGCAGTTGGCAGGTTTTACTGAAACAGCTTTTAACTTGTCGTTTCGTAAGTGTGGGTGATTTCATCCGCACTTTTTTATATGTCTATAAAGCTTTATGATGTAATATTGTCAGTGTCATGCTGGATGCAGCGTGGGATTCGGTGCAGGTTCTGCAGCTTGCGGCTGCTCTTGACTCAGACGTTGTATTCGCACAAAACCTTGGAGGTGGCTAACTATTAGCAAACAAGATATGTTGTTAAACGAGGGCATCCGCGCCCGTGAAGTTCGTCTAATTGACCAAAATGGCGAGCAATTGGGAATCAAGTCCAAGAATGAAGCGCTGGAAATTGCTACACGCGTAAATCTTGACGTTGTTCTTGTTGCGCCAAATGCTAAACCTCCTGTAGCCCGTATCATGGACTATGGAAAGTTTAAGTTTGAGCAGCAGAAGAAGGAAAAAGAAGCTCGCAAAAACCAAAAGATTATCAATATCAAAGAAGTTCGCTTAAGTCCGACTATTGATGAGCATGACTTTAATACAAAGCTGCGAAATGCAATTAAGTTCCTGGAAAAGGGCGATAAAGTAAAAGCTTCGATCCGATTCAAAGGTCGTGCGATTACACATAAGGAAATTGGTCAGCGTGTTTTAGTCCGTTTTGCGGAAGCCTGCAAGGAAGTTGCAGCTGTGGAATCACATCCGAAAATGGACGGACGCAGCATGTTCATGGTCTTAGCACCTAAAATCGACAAGTAAAGAGGGGGAATTCCACATGCCAAAAATGAAAACTCACCGCGGTACAGCTAAGCGCTTCAAGAAGACTGGTTCAGGCAAACTGAAACGTTCTCACGCTTACACTAGCCACTTATTTGCTAACAAATCAACTAAACAAAAGCGTAAGCTTCGTAAAGCTGCGATTGTTTCCAAAGGCGATTTCAGACGCATTCGCCATATGCTAGACAACATTAAGTAATTTCCGAATATAGGAGGGAAAAGATATGCCACGTGTAAAAGGCGGTACAGTTACTCGCAAACGTCGTAAAAAAGTTCTTAAATTAGCCAAAGGTTATTTCGGTTCAAAACATACATTATATAAAGTTGCTAACCAGCAGGTTATGAAATCATTAATGTATGCATACCGTGACCGTCGCCAGAAAAAGCGCGACTTCCGTAAACTATGGATCACTCGTATCAATGCGGCTGCCCGCATGAACGGTCTTTCTTACAGCCGTTTGATGCATGGCCTTAAGGTTGCAGGCATCGAAGTGAACCGCAAAATGCTTGCTGAACTTGCAGTTGCTGACGAAAAAGCATTTGCAGAATTAGCTTCTGTTGCAAAGCAGAACCTGAGCAAGTAATAAGGCTGAGGCCTTTAGAAAGCCATTCTCGCTATGAGGATGGCTTTTTTCAATAATATGACTATACATAAAGGGGCTGGCTGTTAATGCAATGGGCTGCTCTGTATTTGCTGCTGATCAATGCAGCAGGCTATTTTATTATGAGGGCAGATAAACAAAAAGCACAGAAAAATCAATATCGGATAAGCGAAAGAACACTTTGGACCATAGCTTTTGTTTTCGGGGCTCCGGGAATGTACGCCGGCATGAATAAATTCAGGCATAAAACAAAGCATGATGCTTTTAAATACGGGCTGCCGGCGCTGAGCATAATTGAAGCGGCAGTCTGTATATATTTGCTTGCCGTTTGGTCATAAGCTGCCTTCATTTGCTATATGTTAAAGTAACATCAAGATTTAACAGCAAAGAAGGTGGCAACCATGAATGAAATGCTGTCTCTCATATTGGCCGCCGTCCATACGGGCGGCTGGCTGTCTCCGGTCTTATTCATTCTGCTTCATACAATAAGGCTGTTTCTTTTCGTGCCTGCGGCTGCTGTTTGCATAGCGGGAGGGGCGGCATTCGGAATGGTTCCGGGCACCGCCTATTCTGCTGCAGGGCTTCTCCTTGGGAATATGCTCTTTTATTGGCTGCTGGAAAAAATGCCCGCTGCCCGCAGTAAGCTGACTTCTTTGAAGAAACGCTGGTTCGGCGAATACAGGAATCTTACTGCAGGCCAGGTGGCTGTTCTCCGGCTGATCCCTTTCGTTCATTATCATCTGCTCACCTTTTGTCTGCTTGAGCGGTATAAACGGTTTGGGGAGTTTGTGAAGGGAAGCTGGCTGACCAATCTGCCTATGGCGGTATGCTATACCATGTTTGGCGGGTTCATCAGCCGGTTTTCGCTTCCGGCCGCATTGGCAATTCTGCTGGTACTTGGAGTTTTAGTGTATATACTAAGAGAGAAGATGAGCGTTATTCAATGGCGGGATTTTTTCAAGGAAACAGCATAAGAAGAACATCGCTCCGGCCGCTGGGTATAAGTCAATTTTTTGCATGATAAAAAGGCGCCAGCCGGATGATTGGCGCCTTTTCCTTTTTCTAAAGTTCAGCTTTCAAACTCCCTTAAATAGAGTCTGTGCCTTTGCTCATGAATTCCTTGATGGGGCTCTTCCAGTCAAGCTTTGCATTGGGATATTGCTCCGAAATTTTTCTTTCAATGAATTGAAAGTCTTCCCTTACCATCCCTTTGAGAGAGGACGGATTATGAGGCCAAATAAAAATGGAAACAACCTCAAAAGCATTGTCAGTGGTCCCTAAATATTTCTCCCCCTCAAGCAGGACGCCCTTGTACGTAATCAGGAAATTTTTGCGGACATTATTCTGGTCATCCAGGAAATAATAGCGCTTTTGTTCATGGGCAAGCTCGAGCTTCCGCTTTGGATTGATTATATATTTAACGCATGTGTAGATGAGAAATAAAATGAGTGCAAACAAAAGCAAGCGTATCGCCCACATCATAAAATACCTCCACTGGTCACAGTTTTATCTTTACTTACGGATATATCTCAAAAAAGTTTCGTTCTTTTTTTAATTTGTTATAATTTTTTCTGACGGATGATTTTTTTGCCATGGCCCATCACCGTCAGCTGCCAATCCAGGGGGCCGGTTTGAAAGGAGAAGTTTGATTGCTATGAATATTAACAGGCTTTTTGATATGCAGAGAGCGCTTGACCTTCATATTGAGACAGAGCACCAATTAACAGAAGAAAATCTTTTTGACAGAAAAATCCTTGCCCTTTTGGTAGAACTGGGTGAGCTGGCCAATGAAACGAGGTGCTTTAAATTCTGGAGCCAGAAGCCGGCTTCTGAGCCTGCAGTCATTCTTGAGGAATTCGTCGACGGCGTCCATTTCATCCTGTCACTCGGAATTGAATGCGGATTTGGGGAAAGTGCCGCCATTGAGCCGCAGGAAAAAGGCGAATCATTGTCCCATCAGTTTCTGAATCTCTATCATTTAATAGATACATTCAAAGCTTCCAGGACCCTTGAGGATTTTAATGTGCTTTTGGGCGCTTATATAAGTCTGGCAGAAATGCTTGGCTTTTCTGAAGAACAAATTGAAAGGGCTTATGTGGAGAAGAATGAAGTGAATTATGAAAGGCAGCGGCAAGGATACTAACAGATTAATTTTGTCCGATCGGGAGGAATCCGCAAGATTCGGATTTTTCTTTTTACACCATGGGACAGTAAGGTATAATGGAGAAGAAAATAAATATTAAGGGAGTCGAAACATATGGCAAAATTAGATGAAACGCTGACGATGCTGAAAGAATTGACTGATGCAAAAGGCATTCCGGGCAATGAGCGCGAAGTTCGCGAAGTCATGAAGAAATACATAACAGAATTTGCAGACGAAGTGACAACAGACGGCCTTGGCAGCCTTGTGGCCAAGAAAACAGGAAAAGAGGGCGGACCGAAAATCATGGTTGCCGGACACCTGGACGAAGTAGGATTCATGATCACAAGCATTGATGACAAAGGCTTCCTCCGCTTCCAGACGGTCGGTGGCTGGTGGTCACAGGTTATGCTTGCCCAGCGTGTCACCATTGTAACTAGCAAAGGGGACGTTACAGGCATCATCGGATCCAAGCCGCCGCATATCCTTCCTCCTGAAGCCCGCAAAAAGCCGGTCGACATCAAGGATATGTTCATTGATATCGGTGCTTCCAGCCGCGAAGAAGCGATGGAATGGGGAGTCAAGCCAGGTGATATGGCAGTCCCTTATTTTGAATTTACTGTGATGAATAACGAAAAAATGCTGCTTGCCAAAGCATGGGACAACCGCATTGGCTGCGCCATCGCCATCGATGTTCTGAAGCAGCTTAAAGATGCCGAGCATCCAAACGTGGTATACGGTGTCGGTACTGTGCAGGAAGAAGTAGGGCTGAGAGGAGCAAAGACAGCTGCCAACCTCATTGAACCGGATATCGGATTTGGCGTGGATGTAGGAATCGCAGGGGATACACCGGGGATTTCTGAGAAGGAAGCATTGAGCAAGATGGGCAAAGGACCGCAGATCATCCTTTATGATGCATCCCTTGTTTCCCACAAAGGCTTGCGCGACCTTGTCACAGATACAGCGGACGAAATGAATATCCCATATCAGTTCGACAGCATTGCCGGCGGAGGTGCAGACTCAGGCGCCATCCATCTGTCACATAATGGGGTGCCGTCCCTGGCCATCACGATTGCCACACGGTATATCCATTCACACGCAGCCATGCTTCATCGCGACGACTATGAAAATGCAGTTAAGCTCATCGTTGAAGTGATTAAACGTTTGGATAAGGAAACTGTTGACAGGATTACTTTCGATTGAAAAAACGAACAGCCCCTCTTTGCGGGGCTGTTCGTTTTTTGGTTTTCAGCGGGTGACAGGCACCTATACCACTTTCGGAATTGGTATAGGTGCCTGTCACCATCCCTGCAGCTCCTATTTCAAACTGCTCTCCAAGGTCTGGAGCATTTCTTTTTTGTCTTCTTCTGATGAGTTCTGCCAGATGACTTCGAAGAGGACGCCAAGGCCAGGCAGCATTTTTTCTTCGCCGTTCTGGATTGCGTCGACTATGGTCTCCTTCAGCTCGTCCTGAGAGTTGCCGGAAACATTGTGGATAATGGCATTGCGCAAGTTCAGATTCATCTGCACGCACCCCTTTCATATTCAATTCTTTAATATGTTTTCTATTTTTGGATTTATTATGTACAGAGGGTAAGCTATAATAAGAAAATTGAAAGCTGAAAGATAAAGGAGAGACCGTGTTGAAGCATATTCAATCTGCCAATAATCCGCAGATCAAACAATGGAGGAAGCTGCTGGCCAAGAAAGAGCGCGATAAAACGGGGATGTTTCTTGCTGAAGGATATCACCTGGCGGAAGAAGCCCTAAAGGGAGAAAAAGCCATCGAGCTGATCATCAGTGAAAATGCAGAGCTGCCTGTCCGCTGGGATTACGGCGAGCTGCCGGTAACAATGGTAACCGATGAAATCATCAAATCACTCTCAGATACCGAAACTCCCCAGGGGGTCATCGCGGTATGCAAAGAAGATAAAACGCCGGCTTCTGTAAAGGGAAGCACCTTCCTGCTGATTGATGCTGTCCAGGATCCCGGCAATCTGGGAACCATGATCAGGACAGCTGATGCTGCTGGAATTGATGCAGTGATAGTCGGGAAAGGCAGTGCAGATATTTATAATCCTAAGGTTCTCCGGTCCGCCCAGGGCAGCCACTTCCATCTTCCGATTATAAGAGGCAGTCTCAATGAGTGGATGGACAGGCTTGAGGAAGAGGAAATACCGGTCTACGGGACTGCGCTTGAAAATGGATCACCATACAAGGAGACCCATCCGGCCGGCCGTTTTGCGCTTCTGGTCGGAAATGAAGGCAGCGGTGTCAGCCCTGAGCTGCTTGCGCGGACAGATAAGAATCTTTATATCCCGATATACGGAAAAAGCGAGTCGCTCAATGTTGCGGTCGCAGCAGGCATCCTTCTGTATTATCTGAAGAATTGAATTGGGCCAGCAAAAACTTGAAAAGAGTTTGAAACAAAGGGAAGAATATACTATAATAAACAGCAAAACTGCATTACATAAAAAAGCGATGATGGAGAAAAGTAGCTTATAAAAGCTCACCAGGGATAAAATGCCGTGACTGGAAGCATTTTAGAGTATTTTTTAAGTGAAGTTCACCTCCTGAGCTGGCATCGGGAACATTTGCAGACACTGCAAATCGAAAGATGCCCCCGGCACAGCCGTTATCTGAATGAAGCGAACAGCACCTTCTTTGAAAGGCGGCTGTTAATAAGGGTGGTACCGCGAATCCAAAACCTCGTCCCTTAACAGGGAGGGGTTTTTTATTTTGCCTAAAAATATCGCTGTTACGTAAAAAGGAGGAAAAAAGATGCAAGATCGTTTAAAAGAATTGCAGCAGGAAGCTTTAACTTCAGTTGAAAAAGCTGAGAACCTGAAAGAGCTCAATGATATCCGTGTATCTTATCTTGGCAAAAAAGGCCCGATTACTGAAGTCCTGAAAGGGATGGGCAAATTATCGGCGGAAGAACGTCCGAAAATGGGGGCGCTGGCAAATGAAGTGCGCGACAGCATTTCTTCAGCCATCGAAGAAATGCAGGAAAAGCTTGAGAGGGCAGCAGTTGAACAAAAGCTGGCTGAAGAGACCATCGATGTGACCCTTCCGGGAAGCCCAGTCAGAACCGGGACTCATCACGCGCTGACGAAAATCGTGGAAGAGATTGAAGACCTGTTCATTGGGATGGGCTATTCAGTAGCGGAAGGCTATGAAGTCGAAAGCGACTATTATAACTTTGAAGCGCTGAACCTGCCGAAAGGCCATCCTGCCAGGGATATGCAGGATTCATTCTATATTACGGAAGAAACGCTTCTCCGCACCCATACCTCTCCTGTGCAGGCGCGCACAATGGAGGAAAATGAAGGGAAAGGGCCTGTCAAAATCATCTGTCCAGGCAAGGTATACCGACGCGATAACGATGATGCGACTCACTCCCATCAGTTCATGCAGATAGAAGGACTGGTTGTGGCCGAAGGGATCAGCATGGCAGATCTAAAAGGCACGCTTGAGGTCTTTGCTAAAAAGATGTTTGGCGAGGAACGGGAAATCCGCCTCCGCCCGAGCTTCTTCCCGTTCACAGAACCTTCTGTTGAAGTGGATATTTCCTGCAAGATCTGCGGCGGGAAAGGCTGCAGTGTCTGCAAGGGCACCGGCTGGATCGAGGTCCTTGGTGCAGGCATGGTCCATCCGCATGTGCTTGAGATGGCAGGCTATGATCCTAAGAAATATACCGGGTTTGCATTCGGCATGGGCGTAGAGCGGATTGCGATGCTGAAATATGGCATAGATGATATCCGCCATTTTTATACAAACGACATTCGTTTCTTGAAACAATTTTCAGTACAGGAATAGGAGGACTGCTTTATGTTGGTTTCATATAAATGGCTGCAGGAGTATGTAGATTTATCCGGCATCTCCGCAGCACAATTGGCAGAAAAGATTACTAAGAGCGGAATAGAAGTAGAAGGAATCGAAATATTGAACGAAGGCATCAAAGGTGTAGTTGTCGGCCATGTGCTGGAACGCGAGCAGCACCCGAATGCCGACAAGCTGAATAAATGCCTGGTTGATACAGGAGGAGAAGCGCCGGTGCAGATTATCTGCGGCGCGCCTAATGTGGATAAAGGGCAGAAGGTTGCCGTTGCAACAGTCGGCGCTGTCCTGCCGGGCAACTTCAAGATCAAACGTGCAAAGCTGCGCGGAGAAGAATCCAACGGCATGATCTGCTCTCTTCAGGAGCTTGGAATCGAGAGCAAGCTTGTGGCCAAGGAATTCTCTGAAGGCATCTTTGTTTTCCCGAATGACGTGGAAGTGGGCGAGGATGCGCTTGAAATGCTCAACAGGGATGATCATATCCTGGAACTTGGACTTACCCCGAACCGTGCAGATTGCCTGAGCATGCTCGGCGTAGCTTATGAGGTTGCAGCCATTCTGGGAAGAGAAGTGAAGCTTCCATCCCCGCAGGCAGCCGAATCAGCTGAAAAAGCTTCAGACTATATCACTGTGAATGTAGAAGCCAAGGAAGACAACCCGCTTTATGTGGCAAAGGTAATCAAAAACGTGAAAGTCGGCCCTTCGCCTCTATGGATGCAGACGAGGCTGATGGCTGAGGGCATTAGGCCGCATAATAATGTGGTTGATATCACGAACTATGTCCTGCTTGAATACGGTCAGCCGCTCCATGCTTTTGACTATGGGCGCCTTGGCTCCAAAGAAATCCTTGTACGCCGTGCGAATGAAGGTGAAACCATTGTCACGCTGGATGATGCAGAAAGGAAGCTTTCAGCAGAGCATCTTGTCATTACGAATGGAAGTGAGCCTGTAGCGCTTGCAGGTGTAATGGGCGGCGCTACTTCCGAGGTGCAGTCAGATACAACGACAGTCCTTCTTGAATCTGCGTATTTCACAGCGGGAACGATCCGCAAAGCGTCGAAAGACCACGGCCTGAGAAGCGAAGCCAGCACCCGCTACGAGAAGGGTGTAGACCCTAACCGTGTCCGTGCTGCTGCAGAAAGAGCAGCTGAACTGATGGAGAAGTATGCTTCAGGTGAAGTTCTTGAAGGATCAGTTGAAGCTGATTCGCTCACAATCGAGCCTGCAGTCATCTCCATTTCCCTGGAAAAGATCAACAGGGTCCTCGGAACTGAACTGGCGATGGCAGAGGTGGAAGATATCTTCGCCCGCCTTCAGTTTGAGGCATCTGCAGACAATGGTTCCATTACCGTAACAGTCCCAAGCCGCCGCGGTGATATCACGATCGAGGAAGACCTGATTGAAGAAGTGGCAAGATTGTATGGGTATGATAACCTTCCTGTCACATTGCCTTCCGGGGAATCGACTCCAGGAAGCCTGACGGAGTATCAAAAGAAACGCCGCATCGTCCGCCGCTATCTTGAAGGTGCCGGGTTATACCAGGCAGTGACCTATGCTTTGACCAGCGAAAAGAAAGCAGGTCAATATGCCCTTGAAAGCCGCGAACCGATCAAGCTCGCGATGCCCATGAGCGAAGACCGCAGCATCCTTCGCCAAAGCATTGTTCCGCAGCTGCTCGAGGTATTGAAATACAACACAGCCCGCCAGAATGACAGCCTTGCCGTATATGAGACAGGTTCCGTATTCCTGTCCAATGGCAGCGAGAGCCTCCCGGAGGAGCGTGAGCATCTTGCAGCGGCAGTCACAGGCCTTTGGCACTCCCACCCGTGGCAGGGAGAGAAAAAGCCGGTCGATTTCTTTGTGTTAAAAGGAATCGTGGAAGGCTTATTTGCCCGCCTTGGCCTTGAAGGGAAAGTTGGATACCAGCGTGCCTCAGTTGACGGCATGCACCCGGGAAGAACAGCTGAAATTATTCTTTCCGGCAAAAAAATCGGTTTTATCGGGGGAGTCCATCCAACAGTCGAGAAGGATCTTGACCTGAAGGAAACCTATGTATTTGAGCTTTCCCTCAAGGATGTGCTTGAAGAGGAAACCGCTCCGCTTCAATATCAAGCCATTCCGCGCTATCCGTCAATCACAAGGGATATCGCCCTTGTGATTGATTCTGGAAAAGAAGCAGGAGAGCTGGAGCGCATCATCAAGGAAGCTGGCGGAAGCCTTCTGAAGGAAGTCGCAGTGTTCGATCTATATGAAGGAGACAGGATGGAGGCTGGCAAAAAATCGCTTGCATTCTCCCTGAAATATTTTGATCCGGAGAAAACACTGACAGATGAAGATATCGCCAAAGCTCATGATAAAGTGCTTGAAGCAGTAAAAGAAAAAGCCGGAGCAGTATTGCGAGGTTAATATTAATACAAAAGGCAGCCGACAGGCTGCCTTTTGTAAATAAAAAAATTGAGTTTGAAGGAAGTTGCTAGTGTAAATGGGGCTGTTGATTTCCGTTCCAGGCACTTCGCTTTCCGCTGGGCAATGCTGAGCCTCCTCCCGCTGCGCGCTGCGGGGTCTCAGCATTGCCGCTGCAATCCCGCAGGAGTCTGCGTGCCTTGCA